>NZ_JBQGCX010000988.1:0-11048 GCF_052038725.1 Actinosynnema sp. | reverse complement strand
ACCGCCCGGAGGGGGATGCTGCCGGCTGATCACCCGGCAGGACAGGCCCCGCCGGGCGGCGTCCGCGAATTTCCACCGGATGGTTCAACGGCGGGAGCGCGCTGACACCGCCCGAGGGCGGCCCTCAGCTCAGCTCAGCCGCTCCAGCACCATCGCCATGCCCTGCCCGCCGCCCACGCACATCGTCTCCAGCCCGAACTGCTTGTCGTGCGTCCGCAGCGAGTTGATCAGCGTCGTGGTGATCCGGGCCCCGGTCATCCCGAACGGGTGGCCGACCGCGATCGCCCCGCCGTTCACGTTCAGCCGGTCCAGGTCGACCCCCAGCTGCCGGTAGGACGGGATGACCTGCGCCGCGAACGCCTCGTTGATCTCCACCAGGTCGATGTCCGACACCGACAGCCCGGCCAGCGCCAGCGCCCGCCGCGAGGCCTCCACCGGCCCCAGCCCCATGATCTCCGGCGACAGCCCGGACACCCCGGTGGACACGATCCGCGCGAGCGGCGTGATCCCCAGCTCCTTGGCCTTCACGTCGCTCATCACCACCAGCGCCGCCGCCCCGTCGTTGAGCGGGCAGCAGTTCCCGGCGGTGACCCGCCCGTCCGGCCGGAACACCGGCTTCAACCCGGACACGCCCTCCAGCGTCACCCCGGCGCGGGGCCCGTCGTCCGCCGAGACGACCGTCCCGTCCGGCGTGGTCACCGGGGTGATCTCCCGAGCCCAGAACCCGCTCGCGATCGCCTGCTCGGCGAGGTTCTGCGACCGGACCCCGAACTCGTCCATCTCCGCCCGCGAGACGCCCTCGGCCAGCGCCAGGTTCTCCGCCGTCTGCCCCATGGCGATGTACACGTCCGGCAGCTCGCCCAGCTCGCGCGGGTCCTGCCAGCCGTCCGCGCCCTGCTCGGCCGCCACCCGGCCGCGCTCGGCGGCCGCCGCGAACAGCGGGTTCCGGGTGTCCGGCCAGCTGTCCGAGCTGCCCCTGGCGAAGCTGGAGACCACCTCGACCCCGGCGCTGACGAACACGTCGCCCTCGCCCGCCTTGATCGCGTGCAGCGCCATCCGGGTCGTCTGGAGGCTGGACGCGCAGTACCGGGTCACCGTCGTGCCGGGCAGCCCGTCGTGCCCGAGCAGCACGGACACCACCCGCGCCAGGTTGAACCCCTGCTCGCCGCCGGGGAGCCCGCAGCCGAGCATCAGGTCGTCGATCCGCGCCGGGTCCAGCTCGGGCACCTTCTCCAGCGCCGCCCGCACCACCTGCACGGCCAGGTCGTCGGGCCGGACGTCCTTCAACGACCCCTTGCCCGCCCGGCCGATCGGGGAGCGGGCCGCTGAGACGATGACGGCTTCAGGCATGGTGGGAACCCCTTCACGATGTCGCCGTTCGGCGCGCCTCGACGCGCGCCCACGCCCCTCAAGTTAACGCTCGTTCAGCACTTCGTCGCCCGGACAGGTGACCTGGTCCCCGTCCCACCCCGTGCTCGGCGGCGGCGGACGGGCCCTCCCGCCGGATACGCTCGTCCGCGTCGTGGAACGCCGTGGAAGGGACCTGGACCGGTGGAGTACGTCGAGAGCGTCGTCGACCTGGTGGGGAACACGCCGCTGGTGCGGCTCAACGCGGTCGCTGAAGGGCTCAAGCCGCTCGTGCTGGCCAAGGTCGAGTACCTGAACCCCGGCGGCAGCGTGAAGGACCGCATCGCCCTGCGCATGGTGGAGGCGGCCGAGCGGTCCGGCGCCCTGAAGCCCGGCGGCACCATCGTCGAGCCGACCTCGGGCAACACCGGGGTGGGCCTGGCGCTGGTGGCGCAGCAGAAGGGCTACAAGTGCGTCTTCGTCTGCCCGGACAAGGTCAGCGTCGACAAGCGCAACGTGCTCAAGGCCTACGGCGCCGAGGTCGTGGTGTGCCCGACCGCCGTCGCGCCCGAGCACCCCGACTCGTACTACAACGTGTCGGACCGCCTCGTCGCCGAGATCCCCGGCGCGTGGAAGCCCAACCAGTACGCCAACCCGGAGAACCCGGCCAGCCACTACCACGGCACCGGCCCGGAGCTGTGGCGGCAGACCGAGGGCCGGATCACCCACTTCGTGGCGGGCGTCGGCACCGGCGGCACGATCTCCGGCACCGGCCGCTACCTCAAGGAGGCCTCCGAGGGCCGGGTGAAGGTGATCGGCGCGGACCCGGAGGGCTCGGTCTACTCCGGCGGCTCCGGGCGGCCCTACCTGGTCGAGGGCGTCGGCGAGGACTTCTGGCCGGACGCCTACGACCGCACCGTGTGCGACGAGATCGTCGCCGTCTCCGACGCCGACTCGTTCGAGCTGACCCGGCGCCTGGCCCGCGAGGAGGGCCTGCTGGTCGGCGGCTCCTGCGGCATGGCGGTCGCCGCCGCGCTGCGGGTGGCCGAGAAGTGCGGGCCGGACGACGTCGTGGTCGTGCTGCTGCCCGACGGCGGGCGCGGCTACCTGTCGAGCGTGTTCAACGACCAGTGGATGGCCCAGTACGGCTTCCTGGCCCCCGACTCCACCGGCGCGACCGTCGGCGACGTGCTGCGCCGCAAGGACGGCACCATGCCGGACCTGGTGCACGCCCACCCGAACGAGACGGTCGCCGAGGCCGTCGCGATCATGCGCGAGTACGGCGTCTCGCAGATGCCCGTCGTCAACGCCGAGCCGCCGGTCATGGCCGCCGAGGTGGCGGGCGCGGTCAACGAGCGCGACCTGCTCGACGCGCTGTTCACCGGCAAGGCGCACCTGGCCGACCGGCTGGAGTCCCACATGTCGGTCAAGCTGCCCACGATCGGCGCGGGCGAGCCGGTGGGCGCCGCGATGACCGCGCTGTCCTCGGCGGACGGCGCGCTCGTGCTGGACGACGGCAAGCCCGCCGGAGTGGTGACCCGGCAGGACATCCTGGGTTTCCTCGCCGGTCGCTGACCGGTCCCCGAGCGGTTCCCGGAACCGTTCCCACCACCACCGACGGGTCCCGTCCCAGGTCTCTGATCTGGGGCGGGACCCGGCTCGGTTCTGCGGTTGCCCACGATCGGGCGCACGCCATCCGCTAGCGTTGGGCAGGCACATCCGCGAACCACTACGACCAACGGGCACACGCCTAGGGGGTTGGACACTCCGATGAACGCTCCGCAGCCGCCAGGGGACCAGCAGTTCGGCGGTCAGCCCCAGCCCCCCGCGGCTCCCAACCCCGACGCGACCCAGGTCGTGCCGCCGGGCGCGGGCCAGCCCGCCGCGAACCCCGACGCGACCCAGGTCGTGCCGCAGGGAGCGGGCGCGAACCCCGACGCCACGCAGGTGGTCACCCCCGGCATGACCCAGGGCGCGCAGCCCGGCTCCGACGCGACCCAGGTCGTGCCCGGCGGGTCCGGCGCCCAGGCCCCGCAGTACGGCACGCCGTCCGCCTCGGGCGGCTTCCCGGCGCAGCAGCCGGGGTACCCGCCGTCGAACCCGTACGGCCAGCCCGCCGCGCCGAACCCGTACGGCCAGCCCCCGTCCCCGTACGGCCAGCCCGGCTACGGCCAGCAGCCCGCGACGGGCATCCCCCAGGCCTACGGGCACGGCGGCTACGGCCAGCCCGCCCCGCCCGCCGGCGGGTACGCCGAGTGGGGCAGCCGCGTCATCGCAGGCCTGATCGACCAGGGCGTCGTGCTCGTGGCCGCGATCATCGCCGCGGTCCTCATGGGCAGCGTCGGCCCGAGCGACCTCGGCCTCATGATGAGCATCGCCGGGGTCCTCTACCTCGCCGCCATCGGCTGGGGGTTCTACAACCTCTACCTGATGGGCGCCACCGGGCAGTCGTTCGGCAAGAAGATCGCCAAGATCAAGCTGATCAGCGAGGAGACCGGCCAGGTCATCGGCTTCGGCGGCGCGTTCGTGCGCGGCCTGTGCCACTTCGTCGACAGCGCCGCCTGCGGCATCGGCTACTTCGCCCCGCTGTGGGAGAGCAAGAAGCAGACCTGGGCCGACAAGATCGTCAAGACGATCGTCGTCAACGTGCCCGACGCCCCCGGCGGCTACGGGCAGCAGCCCGGCGCCCCCGCGTACGGCCAGCAGCCCGGCTACGGCCAGCAGCCGCCGCAGGGCTACGGGCAGCAGCCCGGTTACGGCCAGGTCCCGCAGGCGGGCTACGGCCAGCCGCAGCAGCCCTACGGCCAGCAGCCCGGCTACGGCCAGGCCCCGCAGCAGCCGTACGGCCAGCCGCCCCAGCCCGGCTACGGCCAGCAGCCGCCGCAGTGGTGAGCTGACCCGCTCCCGCGACGGCGAGAAGCACCCCGAGCGCCCGCCCCACCGCACCGGTGGGTCGGGCGCTCGGCTTTCCGGCCCCCGGCTCGCCCGTCCCCGCCACCCCGGTTCCCCCGCTACGGTCATCCTGGTTCCCCCGTCCCGCCCACGCCGCGAGACGGGCGGTCCGCTCCGCGCCGGGGCCGTAGATTGACCCCATGACTGACAGCGGCCCACTCGGCTTCGCAACGCGGGCGATCCACACCGGACAGGAGCCGGACCCCACCACCGGCGCGGTCATCCCGCCGCTCTACGCCACCTCCACCTACGCCCAGGACGGCGTCGGCGGGCTGCGCAGGGGCTTCGAGTACTCGCGCACCGGCAACCCCACCCGCACCGCGCTGGAGCAGTGCCTCGCCGCGCTGGAGGGCGGCCGGTTCGGGCGGGCGTTCGCCAGCGGCATGGCCGCCACCGACACCGCGCTGCGGTCGCTGCTGCGCCCCGGTGACCACCTGGTCATCCCGAACGACACCGACGGCGGCACGTTCCGCCTCATCGACAAGGTGCTGTCCCAGTGGGGCGTCGAGCACACCCCCGTCGCGATCTCCGACGTGGACGCCGTGCGCGCCGCGATCCGCCCCAGCACCAAGCTGGTGTGGGTCGAGACGCCGACCAACCCGCTGCTCAACATCGCCGACATCGCCCTGCTGGCCGACGCCACCCGCGACGCGGGCGTGACGCTGGTCGTGGACAACACGTTCGCCTCGCCCTACCTGCAGAACCCGCTCGACCTCGGCGCGGACGTGGTCATGCACTCCACGACCAAGTACCTGGGCGGCCACTCCGACCTCATCGGCGGCGCGCTGGTCACCTCCGACGAGGAGCTCGACACCAAGTTCGCGTTCCTGCAGAACGGCTCCGGCGCGGTGCCCAGCCCGTTCGACGCGTGGCTGACCCTGCGCAGCCTCAAGACCCTCCAGGTCCGCATGGAGAAGCACTCGGACAACGCCGAGGCGGTCGCGCAGGCCCTGTCCGCGCACCCGAAGGTCGAGCGCGTGCTCTACCCCGGCCTGCCCGAGCACCCCGGCCACGAGACGGCGGCCAAGCAGATGCGCCGGTTCGGCGGCAAGGTGTCGTTCCGGGTCAAGGGCGGCGAGCAGGCCGCGCTCGCCGTGTGCGCGCGCACGGAGGTGTTCACGCTGGCCGAGTCGCTGGGCGGCGTCGAGTCGCTGATCGAGCCCCCCGGCCGCATGAGGCACGCCCGCGTGGCGGGCACCGAGCTGGAGGTCCCGGCCTCGCTCGTGCGGATCTCGGTCGGCCTGGAGGACGCGGACGACCTGATCGCCGACCTGTCGCAGGCCCTGGCCTGACGGACGGGCCTGACTGGCGGACCCCGAGCGGGCCCCGACGAGCGGGCCCCGACGACGAACGGGGGCGCCGGACCCAGGTCCGGCGCCCCCGCCCGTCAGCTCCCGCTGCTCAGCTCTTCGCGTACCGCTCGGCGGCCTTGGCCCTGGCCTTCGCCGCCTCGACCTCCCGGTCCCTGGGCGCCGCGGTGGTGACCAGCTCGCCCAGCAGCGCCCTGGTCGCCTCGGCCACGGCCGCGACGGCCGCCGCGAACGCCTCGGCGTTCGCCGCCGACGGCCGGGTGCTGCCGCTGACCTTGCGGACGTACTGGAGCGCCGCCGCCTCGACCTCGTCCTCGGTGGCGGGCGGTTCGAAGTTGTGGAGCACGCGGATGTTGCGGCACACGGCTTCTGCCACCTCCGAGGTGTCGGGTCAGGGCTGGGACCAGGTCAGGGCTGGAAGGGGTACTTGGCGTTGTCCGCCTGGACCGGAGCGGGTTCCAGGTCGGCGCCGTCCACGCAGCCACCCACGTACACGACCACATCGCCTTGCTCGACGAACCTGCCGACCTCGCCGCAACCAGCGTGCGCGACGGTGAAGAAGGCAGTCCCGGTGAGCGCCACGGCTGTGGCCACCGCTCCGGCGAACGACACGAACCGCGTCGAGAGCGCCATGCCACCTCCCCGGTGAGTGCTCGAACCCACCGCGAGCCTACCCGGACCACACACCGCAGCGCCCGCGTCCTCCGCAGGTCGACGGGCGGTAACGGCAGGTAGGGGGTGTGCCACACCCTCGGTGATCACCCGGTCAGAGGTTGCCCCTGCGCTCCTGCTCGCGCTCGATCGCCTCGAACAGGGCCTTGAAGTTGCCCTTGCCGAAGCCGAGCGAGCCGTGCCGCTCGATCAGCTCGTAGAACACCGTCGGCCGGTCGCCCACCGGCTTGGTGAAGATCTGCAGCAGGTAGCCGTCCTCGTCCCGGTCCACGAGCACCTTGTGCTCCTGGAGCACCTCGATCGGCAGCCGCACCTGCCCGATGCGGGCCCGCAGCTCCGGGTCCTCGTAGTAGGAGTCGGGGGCGTCCAGGAACTCCACGCCCGCCGCGCGCATCGCGGTGATCGTGCCGATGATGTCGTTGGTGGCCAGCGCGATGTGCTGCACGCCCGCCCCGCCGTAGAACTCCAGGTACTCGTCGATCTGCGACTTCTTCTTGCCCAGCGCGGGCTCGTTGAGCGGGAACTTGACCCGGTGGTTGCCGTTCGACACCACCTTGCTCATCAGCGCCGAGTACTCGGTGGCGATGTCGTCGCCGACGAACTCCGCCATGTTCACGAAGCCCATGACGCGGTTGTACCAGGAGACCCACTCGTCCATGCGGCCCAGCTCGACGTTGCCGACGCAGTGGTCGACCGCCTGGAACAGCCGCTTCGGCGCGCCCTCCGGCCTGCGGACCTGGGTCTGCCGCGCCTCGTAGCCCGGCAGGTACGGGCCGGTGTAGCGGGAGCGGTCCACCAGGCTGTGGCGGGTCTCGCCGTAGGCCGCGATGGCCGCCCTCCGCACGGTGCCGTGCTCGTCGGACACGTCGTGCGGCTCCTCCAGCACGGTCGCGCCCTGCGCGCGGGCGTGCGCCACGCACTTGTCCACGTCGGCGACCTCCAGCGCGAGGTCCACGACGCCGTCGCCGTGCGCCCGGTGGTGCTCCAGCAGCGGGCTGCCCGGCCGGACCCCGCCGTGCACCACGAACCGGGCCGACCCGGACTTCAGCACGTACGACTTGTGGTCGTGCTGACCGGTCTCCGGGCCCGCGTAGGCGACCAGGTCCATCCCGAACGCGGACTGGTAGAACAGCGCGGCCTGGGTGGCGTTGCCGACCACGAAGACCACGGCGTCCATCGACCGCACGGGGAACGGGTCCCGCGTCCCGTCGTAGTCGACCAGGCCCACCAGTTGGCGGAGCTGGTCGTAGCTCACGTCGTCAAGCTGATGCGTCATGGGCCACAGCGTGAGCCTGCGTGCGCAAGGTGGGCAACAGTCCGGGTTTCCGCTGAGCAGAATGTACAGTGGGCTGTGCCCGACGACCGGCAGGCTGAGCACTCTGACCACGAGGTGGACGTGGTGGACGCGCTCGACGCGCGGTTGCTGCTGCTGCTCACCGACGAGCCCAGGCTGGGCGTGCTGGAGTGCTCGCGCAGGCTCGGCGTCGCGCGCGGCACCGTGCAGGCCAGGCTGGACCGGCTGGTGGCGCGCGCCGTGCTGACCGGCTTCCCGCCCGCGCTGGACCTGGCCGCGATGGGCTACGGGCTGACCGCGTTCGCGGTGCTGGAGATCGCGCAGGGCGGGCGCCAGGGGGTCGTGCGGGGGCTGTCGGCGATCGACGAGGTGTGCGAGGTGCACGCCACCACCGGGCAGGGCGACCTGTTCGCGCGCCTGGTGGCCAGGTCGAACGACGACCTGCAGCGGGTCATCGACGAGATCGTGGCGGTGCGGGGGGTGCGCAGGGTGTCGACGTCCATCGCGCTGTCGACCCCGGTGCCGCCGAGGGTGCGCCCGCTGCTGGAGCGGGTCCGCCGGGGACGCCCCGCCCGCTGACCGCCCGGCCGCCGACCGCCCGGCCGCCGAGCGCCCGGCCGCCGAGCGGGTCGCCGATCAGGCCGCTGACCTGCCCCGACACGCGAAAAGGGCGGGTCGGCGCCGCGGCGCCCGTCCCGCCCTCCCTGCTCGGATGCTCGAAGGGCGGCCATCCTGTCCGGTGGCCGCCCGTGGCATCCAGCGCCGTTCAGCTCGCGTACGGGACCGCCTTGATCAGCGTCACCTTCATGGTGCTGCCGTTGGGCAGTTCGTACTCGCGGGTCTCGCCGTCCTTCGCGCCCAGCAGGGCCTTGCCCAGCGGGGACGAGGGGGAGTAGACCTCCGTGCCGCCGTGCGCGCCCTCCTCGCGGGTGGCGAGCAGGAACTCCTCGGTCTCGTCGTCGCCCTCGTAGCGCACCGTGAGCACCATGCCCGGCGCGGCGATCCCGGTGACGGTCGGCGCCTCGCCGACCTTGGCGACGCGGAGCAGCTCCTGGAGCTGGCGGATGCGGGCCTCCTGCTTGCCCTGCTCCTCGCGCGCCGCGTGGTAACCGCCGTTCTCGCGGAGGTCGCCCTCCTCACGGCGGGCGTTGATCTCCGCGGCGATGACCGGACGGTTCTCGATCATCTCGTCCAGTTCGGCCTTGAGCCGGTCGTAGGCCTCCTGGGTCAGCCAGGTCACCTCGGTGTCGCTCACGGTCACCAACTCCTCGTCTTGCTCCAGGCCTGCCTGCGTGGGCCGGCAGTTCCCGGACGCGAACGCCCGGAACGGAAAAACACGGCCCGCGCCGGGGCCGTGCTGAAGGGCTAGGGTAACACGACGGCAACGGCCGCCGGCCGGTTTCAGTTCCCGGCCGCGGCCCCAAACTCGCAGATCACCCGCTTGGCCGCTCCGGGCGGCCCACCGCCGCTACTCCCGGTTCAAATAGGCGGGCACCTCGTAGGAGCAACCGAAGACCTCTCCGGTCACCGGGGGCTTGGACGTGCGCACGACACCGGTCTCCACGGTGCCCCCGTCGCTCGCGGGGACGAGCACCTCGCGCCTGCCCGCCTCCTCGCCGTCCAGCGAGAGCGCGCGCAGCACGCACACGACCGGGCGCTCGGGCTGGTCGCGGTCGACGGTGAAGACGACCTCCATCAGGTCGTCGCCCAGCGCGTTGTACCGGAGCTTGTCGGAGGCGATCGGGGACGAGCCGAAGTTCGCGTACCCGGCCCAGCCGACCGCGGCGCCCGCCAGGACCCCGGCTACCAGGAGTGACCAGCGGGCCCACTTGGGCAGCGGCTTCCTGGCCGTTCCGTACCTGCCTTCGGGGAGCTCGCGCCGTGCCACTTCCGTGATCCTCCCGCCGGTGGGGAACAATCCACCTCGACAACCGAGTTGAAGTGTCGCAGGGCCCGACCGGGCCTTTAACGGCAGGGTTCCGGAGGAACTGCACGGCATGGGTGAGAAGCTGCGGCTGATGGCGGTGCACGCGCACCCCGACGACGAGTCGAGCAAGGGCGCGGCCACGATGGCCAAGTACGTCGCCGAGGGTCACGAGGTCATGGTGGTGACCTGCACCGGCGGTGAGGCGGGCAGCATCCTGAACCCCGCGATGGACCGGCCCGAGGTGCTCGCCAACATGGGCGAGATCCGCAGGGCGGAGATGGCGCGCGCCGCGGAGATCCTGGGCATCCAGCACCGCTGGCTCGGGTTCGTCGACTCCGGCCTCCCGGAGGGCGACCCGCTGCCCCCGCTGCCCGAGGGCTGCTTCGCCCTCGTGCCGCTGGAGGAGTCGGTGCCCCCGCTGGTGGAGGTGATCCGCGAGTTCCGGCCGCACGTCATCGTCACGTACGACGAGAACGGCGGGTACCCGCACCCCGACCACATCCGCTGCCACGAGGTCTCGATCGCCGCGTTCGACGCGGCGGGCGACCCGGACGCGCACCCGGAGCTGGGTGAGCCGTGGCAGCCGCTCAAGCTGTACTACTCGCACGGCTTCTCGCGGGCCAAGCTGACCGCCTTCCACGAGGCGATCCTGGCCATGGGCGAGGAGTCGCCCTACACCGAGTGGCTGTCCGGCTGGAACAAGGACCAGCCCGACGTCATGGAGCGGGTCACCACGCAGGTCGAGTGCGCGGACTACTTCCCGCAGCGCGACGCCGCCCTGCTGGCCCACGCCACCCAGATCGACCCGGCGAGCCGCTGGTTCGCGGTGCCGCTGGAGCTCCAGCGCGAGCTGTGGCCGACCGAGGAGTACGAGCTCCACCGGTCGCTGGTCGACAGCACCGTGCCGGAGGACGACCTGTTCGCGGGGATTCGGGAGAGGGTGACGGTGTGAGCCCGGTGCAGTGGTCGCAGACCACCGCCATGGTGGTGGCGCAGCAGCCGAGGGACAACGACCCCGGCGGTCAGAAGGAGGACTTCGGCAAGTCCTCCCCGGTCGGCCTGCTGATGCTGGTGCTGCTGCTGGCGTCGGTGTTCCTGCTGGTCAGGTCGATGAACAAGAAGCTGAAGAAGCTGCCCGCCTCGTTCGACGCGCCGGGCGCGGGCGAGGGGGCCGAGGCGAAGGCGCCGGTGAGCGCGGGCGCGAGCGTCATCGCCGCGGGCAAGGCCGCCGCGAAGGCCGCCAAGGCCGAGAAGAGGGCGGGCGGGGACGCCGCCCCGGCCGCCGAGGCGCCGAAGCAGGACTGAGCCCGGCCGCGGGCCAGCGCGGGGCGGGGACGGGGGCGCGGGCTCCCGACCCCGCCCCGTCGCGCTCCACCGGCGCGCGGGCCTGCCCCGTGGACGACCGGGGGCGGCAGCTCGTTCGCCTGCCCGGCTGCCGGCCGCCGCCTTCGGCGTTCCGGGAGCACGTGGTCGGGATCGGGGTTCCCCCAGCGGCCGTGTGGTCTCGTCGAGCTCCTGTTCACCGCTCGACGGGGCCGTCGGCCAG
>NZ_JBQGCX010000987.1:0-10579 GCF_052038725.1 Actinosynnema sp. | reverse complement strand
CGGCGGGACGGTGTCGGGCGGGACACCTGCGGGTGTCGCGGCTGCGGCCGGGACGTCGGCGGGCGAAGTGGTTGCGGGCGAAGTGGTTGCGGGTGGAGCGGTTCCGGCCGCGGTGGCCGGGCGCACTGCGGTCGCCGAGGTGGTGGCGGGCGGCGGTGCGGTCGCCGAGGTCGCGGCCGGGGCCGTGGAGCTGCGCGGGGTGTCGGCCGGGGTGCTGCGCGGGGTGGACCTGGTGGTGGAGCCCGGATCGCGGGTGGCGGTGGTCGGGCGGTCGGGCGCCGGGAAGTCCGCGCTGGCGCGGGTGGTCGCCGGGTTGACCGCGCCGGAGTCCGGGCGGGTGCTGCGCGGTGGCGCGGCGGCCTGCGCGTTCGAGCGCCCCGCGCTGCTGGGCGAGACCGTGGGCGCGGCGGTGGCCTACGGGACGGCGGCGTCCCCGGAGCGGGTCGAGCGCGCCTGCCGGGCCGCGCAGGTGCACGACGTGGTGGTGCGCCTCCCCCTCGGCTACGCGACGCCGCTCGCCGACACCCCCCTGTCCGGCGGCGAGGCGCAGCGGCTCGGGCTGGCGCGCGCGGTGGTGCGCGACCCCGAGGTGCTGGTGCTGGACGACGCGACCGCGAGCCTGGACACCGTCACCGAGGCCACCGTGGAGAACGCGCTGGAGACGGCCCTGCCCGGCCGCACCCGGATCGTGGTGACGCACCGCGCGGCGACGGCGGCCCGCGCGGACTCGGTGGTGTGGCTGGAGGACGGGCGGGTGCGCGGGACCGGCGACCACGGGCGGCTGTGGCTCGACCCGGACTACCGGGCGGTGTTCGGGTGAGCGGCAGACCGGGCGCGCCCGCGCGGGAACGCGCCGCAGGAGGAACCCCTGCCCCGCGAGCACTTCCGGCGCGCGGGAACCCGCGCCACCGCCCGGCCGCCCGCGACCCCCGTGAAGCAGGCGCCTCCCCGCTCGCGCCCCACCTCCCCCGCACGTCCCCCACCCCCGAGGCGGTGCAGTCATGAGGTCCTACCTGGCCGCGTTGGCCGGTCAGCGGCGCGGGGTGCTGGTGCTGCTGGTGTGGTCGCTCGTCGAGGGCGTGCCCGCGCTGCTGTCCGGGCGGCTGGTCGCGCTGGCCGTCGACCGGGGGTTCGCGGTCGGGGACCTGGGGGCCGGGGTGCTGTGGCTGCTGGGGTTCGCGGCCGTCGCGGTGGCGGGCGCGGTCGGGCGGCGGCAGGTGTACCGGGGGCTCGGGGTGGTGGTCGAGCCGTTGCGGGACGCGCTGGTCACCGAGGTGGTGCGCGGGGTGCTGCACGGCGGGCGCTCGCACCGGCGGACGCCGGACGCGGGCGCGGTCGCCCGGATCACCCGGCACGTCGAGGTCGTGCGGGACGCCACAGCCGGGCTGCTGGTGCAGGCGCGCGGGCTGCTGGTGACCACGGTCGCCGCGCTGGTCGGGCTGGCCACGGTGGTCGACGGGCTGGCGTGGGCGGTGGTGCTGCCGGTGCTGGTGTCGCTGGTGCTGTTCGCGGCGCTGCTGCCGTCGCTGGCGCGCGGGCAGCGGGCGCTCGTGCTGGCCGAGGAGGACACCGCCGAGAACTCCGGCGCGGTGCTGCTCGGGGTGCGGGACGTGGTGGCGTGCGGCGCCGGGGACGAGGCGCTGGGCGGGATCGCGCGGCGGGTCGACGCGCAGGCGGGCGCCTCGGTGCGGCTCGCCCGGTCGGCGGCGCTGCGCGGGGTGGTGATCGGGCTCGGCGGGTTCGCGCCGGTGGTGCTGCTGGTGCTGCTCGCGCCGGGCAGCGGGCTGTCGGCGGGCGGGCTGCTCGGGGCCGTGGTGTACCTGGGGACCAGCGTGCGGCCCGCGCTGTCCGGGCTGGCCGACGTGGCCACGACCGTGCTGCTGCGCCTGGTGGTGGCGCTGCGCAGGCTCGCCGAGACCGCGCCCGTCGCGGTCGGCGGCGGCGACCTGGAACCGGCGGGCGCGGACGTGGTGCTGCGCGGGGTGACGTTCGGCTGGGGCGAGCGGGCCGAACCGGTGGTGCGGGACCTGGACCTGGCGCTCGCGCCCGGCGACCACCTGGCGGTGGTGGGGCCCAGCGGCATCGGGAAGTCCACGCTCGCCGGGCTGGTGACCGGGCTGGTCGCGCCGCGCGCGGGCCGGGTGCTGCTGGGCGGGGTCCCGGTGCACCTGGTGCGGCCGGAGGTGCGGCGGGAGCGGGTCGCGCTGGTGCCGCAGGAGACCTACCTGTTCGCCGGGACCGTGCGGGAGAACCTGGCGCTGCTCGCCCCGGACGCGGACGACGCCGCGCTGCTGCGGTCGGTGGAGGCGGTCGGGGCCGGGGCGGTGGTGCGGCGGCTCGGCGGGCTGGACGGGGAGGTCGCGGCGGGCGGAGCGTCGGGGCTGTCCGCCGGGGAGGCGCAGCTGCTCGCGGTGGCGCGGGTGCACGCGTGCCCGGCGGACGTGGTGCTGCTGGACGAGGCCACCTCCAGCCTGGACCCGGCGGCGGAGGCCGTGGTGGAGCGGGCCTTCGCGGCGCGCGGCGGGGTGCTGGTGGTGATCGCGCACCGGCTGTCGTCGGCGCTGCGGGCGGACCGGGTGCTGGTGATGGACGGCGGACCGGCGCTGCTGGGCGGGCACGCGGAGCTGGTGGCCGCCTCACCGGCCTACGCGAACCTGATGGCCGCCTGGGAGGGCCCGAGGGCCGTCGCGGGCTGAGCGGTCGGACCGGTCCGGCGGCGCGGGATCAGGCCGCCGACCGCGTCCGCCGGGAGGGCGCCGGATCGGCGGAAAGCTCGTGCTGCCAACGAATTCGCCCCGACCGGGGGATCCGGTGTCCGGGGCGCGCGGCACGCGGTCGACGACCGCTTCGGCGCCACGCCCAGGGATCGCGCACTGGGACCGCGTTCTGGGCCCCGTGTCCTGGGACCGCGTTCTGGGACCGCGCCGCGCGGAAACCCGGTCCTGCCGGGGAATCCACACCGGGAGCGCTCCCGGAACCTCGGCACGCCGGTACCCGGCGCCACCGCGGGGGTGTGCCGGGTGCGGCGTCAGCCGACTCGGTGCAGCCAGGTCACGGGGGCGCCGTCACCGGCCCTGCGGAACGGCTCCAGCGCGTCGTCCCACGCCGCGCCGAGCAGCTCGTCCACGTTGTGCGCGAACGACTCCCCGCCCCGGCTGCGGGCGGCCAGCGACCTGAGCTGGTCCTCCGAGACCACGATGTCCCCGTTCGCGCTGGTCCGCGCCTGCCACAGGCCGAGGATCGGCGCGAAGCAGTAGCGGACCCCGTCGACTCCGGGACTCGGGTCCTCGGTCACCTCGAACCTGAGCATCGGCCACGCGCGCAGCGCGGACGCGAGTCTGGCGCCTGTGCCGGCGTCCCCGGTCCAGGCGCACTCGGCGCGCAGTTGCCCCGGCGCCGCGGGTTGCGCAGTCCACTTGAGGTCCACCCGATCGCCGAGTGCGCCAGAGAGAGCCCACTCGACGTGCGGACAGACCGCGGACGGCGACGAGTGGACGTAGACCACGCCACTGGTGCTGCCACGGGTGCTCACAGCTGACCTCCGCTACTCGACGAGGGACGTCTTCCCCTACGACCTCTCGACCACGGAAGATCATGCGAATTCCCGACCCGGCCATTCTGCCCGCTGCGGGTGCGGTCCGCCAGAAGAACCAGCACAAGCGTCACCCGGCCGTGGTGGATACAGGTCTTTCGACCCTGAAACGCGATCTGCCCCACGGCCCGCCGGTCCGGTCGATCACGGTACGGGGTTGGGCGCGCACGGGGCGCTGATGACACGCCGATCATCACCCGACCCCCGATCGTGGGGCGCGTTCGAGTGATGCCGCTCACTGAACGCCGGAACCCGCGCACCTCGCGGCCCGGTGCACCCCGACGGGGCTACGGTGTCCGATCGTGGTGAACGGGGTGGTCGAGTGCGGTTGATCCGATTGGGGAACCAGCCCTCCAGGGTCGGCGCGGACGTGCGGGCGGCGCTCAGCGCGTGGGGACCCGGCGGCTCGGTGCTGGGCGGCTTCGCCCTGCTGGGCGCGCAGCCGCCGGACTGCCCCCGGCCGCTGGACGCGGTCGTGGTGCTGCCGCGCGGCGTGCTGGTCGTGGTCGGCGTCGACCTGCCCGAGCCCGCGCTGAAGCTGGAGGCCCCGCTGTCGGGCCAGTGGAAGACCGACGGCTGGCCGCTGAACCACCCGGCGGGCGCGACCAGCCCCGCGCAGGAGGCCCTGGAGGCGGCGCAGGCGGTGGCGCGGCGCATCCAGGACATGCGCGGCGAGCCGCTGCCGGTGACCACCGTCGTCGCGGTCGGCCCGTACGTCGGGCAGGTCGTGCAGCCCAGCGCCGACCTGCACAAGGGCGTCCGGGTGCTGCACCCGAAGCCGACCACGCTGCTGGCCGCCGCGCGCGAGCTGGCCACCAGCGACCGCCCGTGCTCGGCGGAGCACGCGGCCAAGCTCATCGCCGTGCTCGCCCCCGTCGGCACGCCGCCGCAGCGCTCCGCGATGCTCGCCGAGGGCTTCACCGACGCGAGCGAGGACCTGGCGTCGGCCAGCACGGTGCTGCTGCCGAAGGTCCGCCCGCGGGCCGAGCCCGCCAGGCCGAGGTGGCTGCCGCAGGCCGCCGCCGGGGTCGGGCTGCTCGCGCTGGTCGGCGTGCTCACGGCGGTGGCCTCGTCCGGCGACGACTCGCAGGCCGCCGGGCCGAGCACGACCGCCTCCGCGCAGGCCGGGCCGACCGCCGTGGTGGTGGACGGGCGCAGCTTCGCGCCTCGGGGCCGGGACGGCGGGGCGGGGTGCGCCGAGCACGCGTTCGGCGACGTGCAGGCCTGGCTGGAGGCCAACGGGTGCCGGGAGCTGGCGCGGGCGCAGTACTCGACCGAGGTCGACGGGCGGGCGGCGGCGGTCGCGCTGGCCGAGGTGACGGCGTCGACGGCCGAGGGCGCGGCGGCGCTGCGCGAGGTCGCGGCGCGCGTGGGCAGCGGCGGGATCGTGCCGCTGGTCGGGGAGCGGGGGGCCTGGGAGGGCGGACCGGCGTCGTTCGACAACTCGGCGATCAGCTCGGTGGCGCGGCGGGACCGGGTGCTGGTGGCGCAGGCGGTGTGGGCGGACGGGGTGTCGGCCGCGGACGACCCGGCGCTGGTCGCGCTGGCCGAGCAGGCGCTCGGGCTGCCCGCGCGGTGACCGGCGGGCCGGTCAGCCGCCGCTGCGGACCAGGCCGACCGCGATCAGGCCGAACGCCACGTGCAGCACGATGACCATGCCCGCGATGGCGCTCAGCAGCTCGGTGCCCGGCCTGCCGACGAGCGCGCCGCAGGAGAACAGCCAGCCGGCCACCGCGACGGCGAAGCCCGCGGCGAGCACGGTGGCGGGGACGTGGGCCAGGCAGAGCAGCGCGTCCTGCCTCGCCCGGTGGAGCGTGTGCGCGACCACCGGGAGCAGCAGGAAGCCCGGCAGGTACGCGGCGGTCGACGGGAGCGCCGGGGAAGCGGGGTCGAAGGTGGTCGCGATGACGTAGGCGCACCACAGCACCGCGGCGGACGCGAGCAGGACGGTTCCCCTGGTCATCTTCCGGAGTGTAGGGCGATCATTTCGGGCCGGGAGGACCGTTCGGGGGCGAACGGGCGCACCGGGTCGGAGCTGCAAGCGGTTGTTGACCTGGCCGTGACCGAAACGGGCCCGCGGAAATCAGAAGCGGTGTTGCCGAATTGGTCGGAGCGCGTTTTCGCGGTCGGGCGGAACGGCGCCGAAAAACCTCGACCGGAAACGCAAAGGTGCATATGCGTTTTTGGCGGCGAAAACCGGGAGGCGGCGGGGCGCCGGTGCCGGGAAACCGCGCGGTAGGGGCCGGACCGCACCCGGTCCGACCCCCGCCACCGCCCGGACGCCACCGCCCGGACGTCACCACGCAGACGTCACCGCGCGGATGCCGTGCGCGGGGCCCGAGCCGCCGCCGGGGCCCCGCCCGCCGCTCAGAGCCCGTAGGCCTCCAGCAGCCGCAGCCACACCTCGCTGATCGTCGGGTACGCCGGGACCGCGTGCCACAGCCGGTCCACGGTCACCCCGCCGACGATCGCCACGGTCGCCGCGTGCAGCAGCTCCGCCGTGTCCGGCCCGGCGAACGTCACGCCGACCAGCGTCCTGGTCGACTCGTCGACGACCATCCGCGCCTTCCCCCGGTACCCGTCCGCGTGCAGCGACGACCCGGCCACCGCGAGGTCCAGGTCGACCACGCGCACGTCCAGCCCGGCCTCGCGCGCCTGCGCCTCGGTGCGGCCGACGAACGCCACCTCCGGGTCGGTGAACACCACCTGCGGCACGGCGGTGTGGTCGGCGGTCGCGACGGCGGCCGTCCACGGCTCCGGGTCGACCGCGCCGGTGGCGATGGCCGTGCCGACCGCGCGCGCCGCGTACTTGCCCTGGTGGGTGAGCATGGCGCGCCCGGTGACGTCGCCCGCCGCGTACAGCCAGTCGACCCCGCGCACCCGCCCGGCGTCGTCCACCGGCAGCGCCTTCCCGGCCTCGAACCCGAACTGCTCCACGCCGATGCCGGTGGTCGCGGGCTTGCGGCCGGTGGCGACCAGCAGGTGCGCCGCGGTGACGTCGACGCCGTCGCCGGTCAGCCGCACCCCGCCGTCCACCGCCGCCACCGCGCGGGCCCGCGCGCCGGTCACGATCCGCACCCCGTCGGCCCGGAGCCCCTCGGCGACCAGGTCGCCCGCGAACGCCTCGAACTTCGGCAGCGGGCGCTCACCGGACAGCACCAGCGTCACCTCGGACCCGAGCCGCGCCCACGCCTGCGCCATCTCCACGCCGACCACGCCGCCGCCCAGCACCACCAGCGACTCCGGCGGCTCCTTGGCCGAGGTCGCCTCGCGGGAGGTCCAGTGCGGGGTGGAGTCCAGGCCGTCCAGCGGCGGCAGGCTCACCTCGCTGCCCGTGCACACCACCACCGCGCGCGAGGCGGTGAGCACCCGGCCGTCCACGTCCACCCGCCGCTCCCCCGCCAGCGACCCGCGCCCGCGCACCACCACGATGCCCGCGCCCTCGGCCCAGGACACCTGGCCCGCGTCGTCCCAGTGCGAGGTGAAGGAGTCCCGCCTGGCCAGCACGGCGGCCGGGTCGAGCCGGTCCCCCACCGGCACGCCCGGCACCCGCTTGGCCGCCGCCAGCGCGTGGCCGGGGCGCAGCAGGGCCTTGCTGGGCATGCAGGCCCAGTAGGAGCACTCGCCGCCGAGCAGGTCCGCCTCCACCAGCGCGGTGCGCAGCCCTGCGGCGGCGGTCCTCGCGGCGGCGTTCTCGCCCACCGGGCCGCCACCGATCACGATCACGTCGAAGTTGTCACCCGTCACCGGTCCACCCCACACCGGGTGGACCGGCACGACAAGTCAGGGGGTCGGGTCAGGCGGGGTCGAAGACGCCGGACAGCATCCGGAGGATCACCCCGTTGGCGGTCCGCAGCACCTGGGGCCGCTCGTCGGGCGCGACCCGCTCGGCCAGCTTGAACAGGGCGTCGGCGGTGTGGGCGACCATCCGGAAGGTGAGCGCGACGGGCGCGTCGCCGCGCACCGGGTACCGGGTGAGGAAGAGCTCGGCCAGGCGCTCGGCCATGAGCTCGTACTGGTCGATGCTGGAGTCGAGGGTGTGCCCGTCGTGCAGGTCGCTGAACCGGACCCGGCCGAAGCCCGGCGCCTCCACCAGCATCCCGAGGTAGATGCCGATGACCTGGGCGACGGCCTCGCGCCAGTCGTCGGAGAGCCCGCCCGCGGAGAAGACGTTCTCGACCTTGCCGAGGTAGTCCTGCATCCCGCGCAGCGCGAGCGCGTGCACAACGGACCGCTTGTCCGGGAAGTACTGGTAGAAGGAGCCGATCGGCACGCCCGCGCGCTCGACGATGCGGGCTGTGGTGATGTCGTCGTAGTCGTGCTCGTTCAGCAGCGACGCGCAGGCGTCCAGAATGGCGGTGACCGTGGCCGCACCGCGCTGCTGAACGGGTTGACGGCGCATCACCTTGGCTAAGCGCTTTACGGCGGGATTGTCATGCACCGGGTCATCTTGGTGGATGCGGACCGCTGAACCCAAACTTCCTACGCGATTGTGACCGAAGGACGTGAACAGGTTTCGCATAGTTGCCGTGGCAATAACCGCGCTTTGCGGTCGGGTCACCGGCGACCGGCGCGCTCACCGGCCCTCGGCCCGCTTTCGGCGGACGGGGTTTCGGCGGGGGTGTCGGCGCGCGGGGTTTTCAGGGGGTGGGCGGAGTCGTCACCGGGGGTGCGCGGGAGCGGGGCGGTGGCGGCGGGCGCCGCAGGTGTGAACGCCGGGGCGGGGGTGTGGACGGGCGGGGTGGTCGCCGCGGCCCGCGGGGCGCCTGCGGGCGAGGCCGCCGACGCCGGTCCGGCGGGGCTCGGCGCGCTCTCGGCGGCGTCCGCCCGGACCGGGGTGATCGGGGCGCGCGGGCGCGGGGGCCGGGTCACGTACGGGCTCAGCAGGCCCGCCACGGCCAGGCCCGGCGCGACCAGCGGCACCACGGCGGCCAGCGCGAGCGCGGTCGACCCGGCGCGCAGCACGTCGCGCGGGATCAGCGCGACCCGGTCCACCACGAACGCCCGCCTGCCGGGGAGCGACAGCACCACCACGACCAGCAGGAACCCGCCGAGCGCGAGCAGCGCGTGGCGGACCGCGCCGTAGCCGACGGACTCGGCGGCCAGCATCACCGCGACCCAGCCGAGCAGCGCCCGCCCCTGCCTGCGCTCGGTGGTGACCGCCCACAGCAGCCCGCCCACGACCGCGAGGAACCCGGTGCGCCCGCCGCACCAGTCGGCCACCGCCTCCAGCCAGCCCACCGGGACGCCCGCCCAGCGCGCCGCCGACGCGACCACGTCCAGCGGGCTCGGCCGGTGCAGCACCTGGCCGACCACCCAGGCCAGCGACCACACCGACACCACCGCCGCCGCGACGAGCTGCCAGCGGGGGCGGGCCACGGCGCAGCGGCACAACCGGACGAGTTCCCGCCGATGCTCCTTCACCCGTGCCAGCCTGCCGCCGGTGCTCCTCCCGGACAGCAGGTGTCACCCTGGTGCGCGACCGATGCCGCCCTTCGGGCGATCGATGATCACCGGCCGTGGTGGGTGCTCCAGCTGGGCAGGCCGCTGAGGTGCTCGTACACCTGGTAGACGCCGCTGTGGTCGGCCTGGTCGAGGCCGAGCGCGCACATCGCGGTGTACAGCTGGGCGACGGTCGCGGTGACCGGCAGCGGCACCCCGGACGCGCGGGCGGTCTCCATGGCGAACCCGAGGTCCTTGAGCTGGTTCGCCGCCGACCCGCCGGGGGTGTAGTCGCCGGTCAGCCACTTCTCCCGCTTGACCTCCAGCGCCCGCCCGCCCGCGAGACCGCCGGAGAGCACCTCCAGCACCAGCTCGGGGTCGAGGCCGTTCTTGCCGGTCAGGGCGAGGGCCTCGGAGATCGCGGCGAGCGTGGCGGCCACGACGACCTGGTTGCCCGCCTTGGTGAGCTGGCCTGCGCCGAGCGGGCCCATGTGGCGGACGGTGGTGCCGAGCGCGGTCAGGTAGGGGCGCAGCCGCAGCACGTCGTCGGCCTGGCCGCCGACCATGACGCTCAGGGTGCCCGCCTCGGCGCCGACGTCGCCGCCGGACACCGGCGCGTCGACCACCCGCACGCCGAGCGGGGCCAGCTCCGCGCCCAGCTCGCGCACCCCGGTGGGGGACACCGTGCCCATGACGACCAGCAGCGGGTTCGTGGTGCCCGCGCGCCGCCAGCCGTCGAGCAGCCCGGCGCCGGAGGTGGCGGGCCACGGGCTCACCGCGGGGCCGGGACCGCTGCCGTTCGGCTCGTGCGCCGGGTCGGCGCCACCCGGCTGCTGCGGGATGCCTGCCCGACCGGGCGGGCCGCCGTGCAGCACCTCGAGGACCTGCGGCAGGTCGGGGAGCACCGTGAGCACCACGGGCAGGGCGGCGTCGGCGGGCGTGGCGGCCGAGGTGGCGCCGAGCGCCCGCGCGGAGCCGTCCTTGCCGGGCGTGCGGTTCCAGACCGTGACCGGGAAGCCGGCGCGCGCGAGGTTCCGGGCGATGGGGAGCCCCATCGCACCCATGCCGAGCACGGACACCGGGTCATGGCGCACCGGGCCAGCCTACGACCGCCCGCCCGATCGGGCCCGGTCAGCGATCACCCCCGAGCACCCCGCTCACCCGACCGGCGGCCCACCCGCTCACCCGCCCGACCTCCGCCGGGCGGACGACGGCCCCCGCCACCGAACCACCACGCCCAGGCCGCCCACCCCCCGCCCCACGACCGCGAACCGCCGCGCGGAACTCCCGAGGGCGGGTCCGCGCAGGCCGCCAGCCGCACCGGAGCACGGGCGAGCGGGCACACCCCCGGTTCACCCGCACCGACGAGCGCGCTCCCCGAAGGTGTCCTGCGGGCGGGCGCCACGAGCGGACCCCGCGGGCACGTCACGTGGACGAGGGCGCAGCCGACTACCCAAGCGCGTCCCGCAGCCGGGCACCGCGGGCGAACCCCGCGGGCGCGTCCCGCGCCGGGCGCCACCGCCGGGCTCGCCGCGAGCGGACTCC
>NZ_JBQGCX010000986.1:0-4312 GCF_052038725.1 Actinosynnema sp. | reverse complement strand
GACCTGGTCAGCCTGCAGTTCGAACCGGTCTGACCGGGGCGGCCCCGCACCAGGGGCGGTCCGCACCACCCCGCCGCCGTCGCGGCGGGTCGACGAGGGCGGCGGTCCTACCGCCACCGCCCACCGAAGATGGGAGAACCCGTGGAGCACCAGGAAGTCGAGCTGCTGGCGATCGGCGCCGGACCCGCGAACCTCGCGCTCGCCGTGGCGCTGGAGGAGCTCGCGCCCGAGATCGCCGCGAACACCACCATCGTCGAGCAGCACGACACCGTGGCCTGGCAGCGCGGGATGCTGCTGCCCTGGTCGCAGAGCCAGGTGTCGTTCCTCAAGGACCTGGTCACCCTGCGCAACCCGCGCAGCGAGTTCTCGTTCCTGAACTTCCTGCACGCCAACGGCAGGCTGGACGAGTTCATCAACCTCGGCACGTTCACCCCGTACCGCAGGGAGATCTCCGACTACCTGTCCTGGGTCGCCGCCTCCCTCAAGTCGGTGCGCGTGCTGCACGGCCGCAAGGTGGTGGCGGTCGAGCCGCGCGCCGAGGTCGGCGGCGAGGTCACCTCGTGGCTGGTGCGCTTCTCCGACGGCTCCACCACCGGCGCCCGCTCGCTGGTCTTCGGCACCGGCCGCGACCCGCACGTGCCCACCGAGTTCCTCGGCCTGCCGCAGGAGAAGGTCGCGCACAGCATCGAGTTCGCCCAGCGCCTCAAGCAGCTCGACCCGGCCACCACCAAGCGCGTCGTGGTCGTCGGCGGCGCGCAGTCCGCGGCCGAGATGTTCTGGGAGTCGCACCAGGCGCTGCCCGGTGCCGAGGTGACCATGGTGATGCGCTCCATCGGCCTCAACGGCTACGAGAGCAGCAAGTTCACCAACGAGCTGTTCTACCCCTCGTTCGTCGACACCTTCAACAGCGCCCTCCCGGACGCCCGCGAGCAGCTGCTGCGCGAGATGCACCGCACCAACTACGGCGGCCTCTCGCCCGCGACGCTGGAGAACCTCTACCGCACCATCTACCTGGAGAAGCTCAGCGGCGACCAGCGGATGTCCGTCATCACCATGGTCGAGGTCGCCGACGCCCGCTCCGAGGGCGACGAGGTCGTGCTGACCCTGGTGGACCGCAAGGACGGCTCCCGCTCCGAGCTGCGCTGCGACGTGGTGCTGCTGGGCACCGGCTACAGCCAGAAGATGCCGCTGGTGACCAGGAACCTGGCCGCCTCGGTCGGCGCGGACGACTTCACCGTCACCCGCAACTACCGGGTCACCCTCCCCGCCCACGTGACCGCCCGCGTGTACCTGCAGGGCGTCAACGAGGCCACGCACGGCATCGCGGACTCGCTGATCAGCGTGCTCGCCATCCGCTCCAGCGAGATCGTCGCCGACCTGCGCGCCGACGAGCGCCCGGCGCACGCCCCGGCCCAGGCCCCCGCCCCGGCCCGCGTGCAGCCCGAGCTGCTCGACGTCGTCCGCTCCTGACCCCCCACCCGCCACCGCCTGGAAGGCACGCACCGACATGATGGAGTTGCGCAAGTTGGACCGGGACAACCTCAAGCAGGACAACGGGCTCGTCGCCCAGCGCCTGGTCCCGTGGGAGCTGCTGAACGCCCCCTTCGAGGGTTCCTGGTGCGTGGTGCGCCCCGGCGCCGAGTCCGGCGCGCACGGCCACCACGAGTACGAGATCTGGGTCGCCATGACCGGCCAGGCCGAGATCATCACCGCCGAGGGCGCCACCGAGTTCAAGGCGGGCGACATCGTGCACTTCACCCCCCACGAGGAGCACCAGGTGGTGAACCGGGGCGAGGAGGACTTCCAGTTCTACTCGATCTGGTGGGACGCCGAGCTGTCCGAGAAGTTCGCTGCCAGGCACGCGGAGAGCCGGTGACCACCGCGCGGCCCGCCGTCGTCATCGCGGCCACGCCCACCTCCAACGGCGACCTGCACGTCGGGCACCTCGCGGGCCCGTACCTGTCCGCCGACGTGTACGCCCGCTACCTCAAGGCCACCGGCCGCCCCGTGGTCTACACGACCTGCACGGACGACAGCCAGAGCTACGTGGTGTCCACCGCGCACCGCAGGGGCCTGGCCCCCGAGGAGCTGGTGCGCACCTCCACCGAGCAGATCAGCCGCTCGCTCGCCGCCGCGGGCACCCTCGTCCCCGGCCTGCCGCCGATCGACGAGCGCTACCGCCGCACCGTGCTCGACTACCTCCTCGAACTGCACGCCGCGGGCCGCTTCCAGCCGCGCACCGTGCGCCTGCCCTACGCCAAGAACGCGGGCGTGTTCCTGTACGACGGCCTGGTCAGCGGCACCTGCCCGGTGTGCCTGTCCGGCAGCTGCGGCGGCGCCTGCGAGAACTGCGGGCACCCCAACAACTTCGACGAGCTGATCGACCCGAAGTACACGATCGACCCGAGCGACCCGGTGGTCTACCGGGAGCAGCGCATCCTCGTGCTGCCGCTGGAGGAGTACCGCGAGCGCCTCTCCTCCTACTACGCCTCGCGCACCCCGCGCTGGCGCCCGCACGCCAAGCAGCTCATCGGCGAGCTGCTGGCCCGCCCGCTGCCGGACGTGCCGGTCACTTTCCCCGGCTCCTGGGGCATCCCCGCCCCGTTCCCGGAGACCCCCGGCCAGATCGTCTACCCGTGGGTCGAGGCCGTCCCCGCCGCGATGTACAGCACCTGGTGGGCGGCCACCGAGCAGGGCAACCCGCCCGGCGCCGCCGACGAGCTGTGGCGCGCCGAGAGCGGCGCGGAGCTGGTCTACTTCCACGGCTTCGACAACGTCTACCACTGGGGCCTGGTCGACCTGGTGATGCTGATGGCGCACGGCGACCGCTACACCACGCCGGACGCCAACGTCTGCAACGAGTTCTACGACCTGGAGGGCGAGAAGTTCTCCACCAGCCGGGGCCACCTCATCTGGGGCGCCGACCTGTTCGCCGAGGTGCCCAGGGACCTGGTGCGGTTCTACCTCGCGCTGACCGCGCCCGAGTTCCAGCGCACCAACTTCAGCCGCGAGCAGCTGCACTCGGTCACCACGCGCAGGCTCGTCGACCCGTGGAACGCCCTGGCGGACACCACCTCCCTGGTGCTGGGCGGGGTGGTGGACGGCACCGCGCTGCCCACCACCGAGGCCGGGCGCAGGCGCGCCACGGCGATGGACGAGCGGTTCCGGCTCTGCTACGAGCTGCCCGGCTTCACCCTCGGCCGCGCCGCCGAGACCGCGATCACCCAGCTGGCCAGGCTGCGCGCGCTCGCCGAGACCGTGGACCCGGCCCGCAACGGCCACTCGCCCACCGCCCCCGGCGACCTGCTGCTGGAGGCCCGCACCCTGCTGGCGTGGACCGCGCCGATCCTGGTCGACACCGCCGAGCGCCTCACCGGCCTCGGCGTCGACCTCGCCCTCGGCGGCAGGCCCGCGACCGAGGTCCCGGCGTTCCGGTTCCCCCGGCTGCCCGCGACCGACTCGCCGACCCGGCCGACCACCCTGATCGACAGCGCCCGGTAGGAGGACGCCGTGAAGCTGCTGACCGTCGAGACTCGCCAGTACCTGGACTACTACCACTCCCGCTACCGGCAGGTGCAGGACCTCGGCGTCGACCTGCACGTGCTCAACGGCGAGGGCACCGAGGACTTCTGGCCCGCCGACCGCTACCGCCTGGTCGGCTCCAAGGACATCGACAAGATGGTCGAGGTCGCCAAGGAGTGGCACGCCGCCGAGCACTTCGACGGCGTGATCACCTTCTCCGAGGCCGCGGTCGTCGCCGTCGCCGTCATCGCCGAGGCGCTGGGCCTGCCCACCATCGGCCGCGAGGCCGCCGTCAACAGCCGCAACAAGCTGCTGATGCGCCAGTCCCACCAGGCGGGGGGCGCGCCCATCCCCGGCTTCCGGCACGTCGAGAGCCTGGAGGAGGCGCAGGAGGCCGCGCGCGAGTTCGGGTTCCCCGTCATCGTCAAGCCCACCCTGGGCGCGGGCAGCCACTTCGTCTTCAAGTGCGACGACGAGGCCGAGCTGGCCGAGCACTACGCGCAGGCCGCCGAGGGCATCCGGGACCTGTTCTGGGCCAACTCCGAGGCCGACGGGATCGACCTGGGGCCCAACGCCCTGCTGGTCGAGTCGTTCCTGGACGGCAAGGAGTACCTGATGGAGGCGGTCGCCTGGGACGGCGAGGTCTACCTCGGGTCCGTGGTCGACCGGATCACCGCCGAGGGCGGCACGTTCGACGACGACGTGCACCACGCCCCCACCTCCATGTCGCCGCGCGACCTGGCGGCGGTGCACGCCGTGGTCAAGGCGGGCGCGCTCGCCCAGGGCCTGC
>NZ_JBQGCX010000985.1:0-1940 GCF_052038725.1 Actinosynnema sp. | reverse complement strand
CAGTACGGCCAGCAGCCCCAGTCGGGGCAGTTCGGGCCGCAGCCGGGGCAGTTCGGGCAGCAGCCGGGCCAGCCCGGTCAGTACGGACAGCAGCCCTACGGCCAGCCCGGCCAGCAGCCCGGGTACGGCCAGCCCGGTCAGTACGGCCAGCAGCCGGGGCAGTTCGGGCAGCAGCCCTACGGCCAGCCCGGCCAGCCCGGCTTCGAGCAGTACGGCGGCGTCCCGCCCAAGAAGAAGAGCCCCCTGCCCTGGGTGCTCGGCGGCGTCGGCGCGCTCGTGGTGATCGGCGTCGTCGTGACGCTGGTGATGGTGCTCGGCGGCGGTGGCGGCAGCAGCGCGCAGGAGGTCGCCGAGCGCTACGTCGCGGCGGCCAACGGCGACGGCGAGCTGGGCGAGGACATGCTCTGCGCCGCGGACGCGGCCAAGATCGCCGAGCTGAACAAGCAGTTCGAGAACATGGAGAAGCCGGACCTCGGCGACCTCCCCGACTCGCCCGCCTCGCAGATGAAGACCACGAACACCCTCGGCAAGGTGACCGAGAACGGTGACAAGGGCACTTTCGAGGTGATCGTGAAGTTCGAGAACGTGCCGGACATCATGAAGGACTACGTCAAGGACACCACGCGCACGATGGACGTGGTGAAGGAGGACGGCGGCTGGAAGGTCTGCAACGTCTTCAAGGCGCCGGAGACCACCACCCTCGGCGGCTGATCCCCCTCCCTGAGCGGCGAGAACGCCCCGGCGACCACCAGGTCGCCGGGGCGTTCCGCGTGCGGGGCCCGCTCAGCCCTTGGACGGCCTGCGCTGCGGGCGCGGCGGGGTGACGCCGTCGGCGAGCCTGCGGGTGGTCAGCAGGAACGCGGTGTGCGCGATCATCCGGTGCTCGGGGCGCACCGCCAGGCCCACCACGTGCCACGGCCGCACGAGCGTCTCCCACGCCTGCGGCTCGGTCCAGTGCTGCTGCTCGCGCAGCGCCTCGGTGACCTTCGACAGCTGCGTCGTGGTCGCCACGTACACCACGAGCACGCCGCCGGGGATGAGGTTGGCGGCCACGGTCGGCAGCACGTCCCACGGCGCGAGCATGTCCAGGACGACCCGGTCGACCTCGCCGGTGTGGGTGGCCAGGTCGTCCACGGTCAGCGACCAGTTGGCGGGCCGCTCGCCGAAGAACTGCTCGACGTTGCGGATCGCGTGGTCGGCGTGGTCCTGGCGGACCTCGTAGGAGGTCACGCTGCCCTTCTCGCCGACCGCGCGCAGCAGCGAGCAGGTCAGCGCGCCCGACCCGGCGCCCGCCTCCAGCACGCGCGCGCCGGGGAAGACGTCGCCGTACATGACGATCTGCGCGGCGTCCTTGGGGTAGATGACCTGCGCGCCCCTGGGCATGGACAGCACGTAGTCGGCGAGCAGCGGGCGCAGCGCCAGGAACGAGGTGCCGCCCACGGAGGTCACCACGCTGCCCTCGGGCTGCCCGATCAGCTTGTCGTGCGGCAGCGCGCCGCGGTGCGTGTGGTACTCCTTGCCCGGTTCGAGCACGATGGTGTAGTGCCGTCCCTTCGGATCGGTCAACTGCACCCGGTCTCCGGGCTGGAACGGACCACTGGCGGTGCTCACCGCGACGAACCTCCTGCGCGAAACTGCCCGCGACCTGCGGACGGGCACGATGGTCGCAGAAGCCCCCCGACCGGCTACCGGCGGGCCAGCAGCTTGGCGGAGCACCAGACCGGCCCGGTGACCAGCCCCACCCCGCACACCCGCGCGACCAGCCGCAGCGAGGCCAGCAGCGGCGCGACCCGGGCCAGGCCACCCGCGACCAGGGCGAGCAGCCCGATGACGGCGGCGGCGATGACGCCCGCGAGCACCGCCTTGCCCCACTCCCGCCACTCGTGGGCCGCGTGCTCAGGGCCGTCCTTCGGCGGCTTGACCGGGGGCGGTCCGCCCGC
>NZ_JBQGCX010000984.1:0-2858 GCF_052038725.1 Actinosynnema sp. | reverse complement strand
CATATTCCCCGTCAAGTGGCGGGGCGGAGACTGTTCCCGCGTCGTTGCGGTTCACGCCACGCGGCCAACTCGCACTGATCGGGTACACCTGGAGCGGTTAATCAGCGCCACCGCGTGCCTCTCGCGCTACTTCTACGCACAGTGGCCAACCCTACTGGGTTGGGCTATCGGCTGATCGGGGGACATCCGGGGCACGGCAACGGAAAAAGCACGTAGGGGGCGTGCCGATCACCCGTCGAACGCAAACGGGCAGGCCAGGACGCGGCGACTCTGCGTCAACGCCGAACCGCCGCGCCACCCGACCGGGAGAACGCCCGACCTAACCCAGGAACCACTCGGTGACCGCGACCCCGGCCACCCGCAGCCGCGCCGCGCCGCGCGGCGGGGGGCCGAGCAGGAAGTAGCCCAGCTCGTCCAGCTCCGCCGCCTCCACGACCCCGGCCGCCGACTCCAGCTCCACCCGGCCGGGCGCGGGCGGCAGGACCTGCCCGGTCACCCCGGCGGGGTCCACCTCCACCTGCACCGACAGCCCGTCCGCGTCGAACACCAGCTGCCTGGTCGCCAGCCCGCCCCGCGCCCGGCCCGCCAGCTCGCCGTCCAGCAGCGAGTCGTAGCCGGTCACCAGCAGCAGCTCGGCGTCCACGTCCCGCCAGTCGAACGCCGCCCGCCCGGCGACCAGGTACTCCTCGGGCACGGCGGGCGCCTCGGCCAGCGCGCGCCCCAGATCCGCCAACAACCGCTCATCGCTTGCCCACACCGAGCGCACCTCCCACCGGGTCCTCCACCGATCCCCCCGACAACAACCGCGAGACCGCTTCGGTCCTGCGCAGCTTCTCCAGGCACCGCAACCGGGTCGGCCCCACGCTCCCCACCGGCACCCCCAGCTCCGCGCCGAGCGCCGCGTAGCTCGGCGGCGGGTCCGCGAGCAACCTGGCCAGCAGCCGCCTGCACTGCTCGGGCAGCGCCCCGAAGCCGTCCCGCAGCGCCTGCAGCCGCTCCGCGTCCACCAGCCGCGCGTCCAGGTCCTCGCCGTCGGCGACGGCGCTCTCCTCGTCGGCCGGGTCGAACGGCAGCAGCCGCTGCTGCGCCCGCAGCACCCGCAGGCACTCGTTCCTGGCGGTCGTGACGATCCAGCCGGGCAGCGCCGCCGGGTCGCGCAGCCGCCCGATCTGCTCCACCAGGCGCAGCCACACCACCTGGTTGACGTCCGCCCCGTCCGCCGGGCGCAGCCGGTGCCTGCTCACCACGGAGAGCACCAGCGGCGTGTACCGCTCCACGAGCTGGTCCCAGGCGCCGCGGTCGCCTTCCGCCGCCGCGCCCACGAGCGCGGCGACCGGGCGTGCAGGGGTCACGTCCCCTCCTCCTGTTCGGCCGCCACCCGTTGCCCCGGCCCACCACGCGCCCCGCCATGCCCTACGGAGGCGGTGGGCCAGTCCTGGATACAACGCGGGCGGCCCCGGAACGGACCTGCCGGGGGTGAATCTCACCGGAAAGGAGCAGCCCGCCGCCCGCCCTCAGTCGACCGCGACCCCGTAGCCGGGGAAGAACTCGGTCCCGGCGAGCAGGTGGTCGCGGGCCTGGAGCGCGGTCAGGCCGAGCTGCGTCATGGTCGCCGCGATCCGCCCGGACACGTGCGGGGCCGCGAACGAGGTGCCCAGCCAGTACGCCCACCGGTCGAACACGTCGACGGTCGGGTCGCCCGGCAGCACCCACCTGCCCTTGAGGTACGTGGAGGTCCGGTTGCCGACCGCGCAGGCGTCCACCCAGTGCCCGTGGTTGCTGTAGCAGGCGGGGGAGCGCGACCCGTCCCGCTCCTCGGCGATCGCCGCCACCCCGACCACGCCCGGCAGCGCGGCGGGCCACGACGGGCGGGTGGTGCCCTGGTTGCCCGCCGACGCCACCACGACCACGTCCTTCGGCAGCGCCGCGAGCGCCCGCCGCATCGGCTCCGAGGCCACGTCGTCCTGCGTGGAGCAGCCCAGCGACGCGCTCACCACGTGCACCGGCCGCTCGTCGAAGGAGGCCAGCGCCGCCGCGAACATCTCCTCGTCGCCCAGCCCGGACGGCAGCAGCGCGCGCTCCGGGTCGACCCGGACCGACGGCGCGGCCTGCCGCACCACCCCGGCCACGAACGTGCCGTGCCCGCCCTCCAGCGCGAACACGTCGTCGTGCGCGTACGCCGCGTCCACCTCGTCGGCGCGCGGGACGAAGGAGCCGCCCAGCCACGCCGGGTGGTCCGCCCCGGCCGTCGCGGACACGCCGGTGTCCAGCACCGCCACCACCACGCCCCGGCCGCGCCCGTCGCCGGGGTCCGGGTCGGGCAGCGCGGTCGCCACGCGCGGCGGTCCGCCGGGGTGCCCGTGCATGTTGCCGCCGTGCCCGACGGACACGTGGTGCGGTTGGGTGAACGGGGTCCGCTCACCCGGCCACGTGGCGGGGTCCCGCAGCAGCCGCACTATTGCGGGGATGTCGCGGGAATTGTTCTTCAGCAGCAGGCGGACCATTCCCGCGAATTCGCGGCCCCGTTCCACGGCGAACCCGCTGCGGCGCAGTTTCTCGATCACCCGCGCGGCGTCCTCGGGAATCGTCAGCAGCTGTCCTGGCCGGTAGAGGAACTCCCGACCCTTCTCCGGGTGCAGCGCGACGTCCTTGCCCGACCGGATCGCCTCGTCGAAAGCGGCGGTGTACAGCGCGGACCGGTCCGGCGCCGCAAACGTTTTCGCGGACAACTCGACCTCGCAGCGAAGTGGAGGAGGTGCGAACTCAGGCAAGCTACCACAGGGCCCCCAGTAATAAGGTGGGGCGCGTGTCGGTGGTTTCCGCTTCGGCGGCCCTGGAAGCGCGGCAGCGGGACCCGC
>NZ_JBQGCX010000983.1:0-2261 GCF_052038725.1 Actinosynnema sp. | reverse complement strand
GGCGCGGGAACCGGCGGCACCGTCCCACCGGCGTCGGCCCACCGCCGCGACCAGCTCTCGTCCCCGAGCCCGTAATCGCTGCTCAGCGAGTAGTCCCCGAGCCCGTGGGGGTCACCGGCCACCCCGGAACCACCCCGCTCGACCTCAGGCCCACCCCGCCCCTGCAGCGGCAGCCCGCCGCTGGGGTCACCGGGGGTGTGCAGCCCGCCGTCACCGGTGCCGCCCCGCTCCCCGCCACCGTGCCTGCCCGACCGCTCCTCCGCGCGGAAGACGCTGCCCGCGCTCCCGGACTCGGCGCTCCCGGACTGGACGCTCCCCTCGCTCGCGGCGGCGTGCGTCCCGCCGAAGAACGCGGCGGCCCCACCCGAGGCGCCAGCGTCCACCCCGTCGAGGTAGTCGCTCCCGGCTCCGCGCTCAGCGGACGAACCGGCGGCCAGCCAGTCCCGACCGACCGCGCCCCGATCCGGGGCAGCTCGATCCGCAGCACCCCAGCCCGAGGCGCCCCGGTCCGAGGCGTCCTGCTCCGAGGCGCCCCAGTCGACCGAGGTGCGGCTGTCCGCCCCCCGGTCACCCGAGCCGTCACCGGCCCCGGCCCCGCCGAGCGCCCACTCGGCCAAGCTGAACCCGTCCGCGCCAAAACCGCCCGTGGCAGAACCGCCCGTGGCAGAACCGTGCGCGCTGAACCCGTCCGCGCCACGTCCACTGGCCGAGCCGTCCGCGCTGTGTCCACGGGTGGCCGAGCCACCCGCGCCGTGCCCACCGGTCGCGGAGCCGTGCACGCCGTGCCCACCGGTCGCCGGGTCGCCCGAGCCCTGCTCAGCCGGGGTCGCGCCCCGGTCTTCCCCCGTGGTGCGGCTGACGGGGAAGGGATCGGGTGCGCCGAGCGGCTTCCTGGGATCGCTGGCGGACCTGGGTCGCGGGTCGCCGGGGAACTCGTCCCGCTTGGGGTCGTGCCCGTACCCCTCGGGGACGCGGGCCGTCGGGATCAGCGGTCCTTTGGCGAACGCGACACCGAGCCCGGACGGTTCGTCCACCGGCAGCCCGTCCACGCCCACGACGGGCTGGACCATGGTCGGCGAGTCGAACATGTCCACGGCCCGGTCGTGCTTGTCGGCGAATCGTTCAGCCCCCTGGTCAGCGGCTTCCTCGCGGAAGCGCGCGGGCACCTCGACCCGCCAGGGAACCTCGTCAGCAGGGGGCACCGAAGCCTCCGTCCCAGCTCGCGCTCGACCGTCGTCACCGCCGTCGTCACCACCGTCGTCAGCCGCGGCCCGCCTCCGCCCACCGGCCCGCCGACGCCCGCCGAGCAGCCCGGCGGCCTTCAAGTTCTCCAGCACCCCGGACCCCTCGGGCGCCACACCGTCCCCGCCGTCCTCGGACGCCTCCCGAGCGGCCCTGCGCCGCCCGCTGCGCACGGCCCCGGAGGCGGCGATCAACCCGGCCGCCGACACGGACCGCTCCCCGGCGGAGTCCCCTTCACCCGCTGCGGAACCGGACTGTGTCGAGTCGGACCGCGCCGAGTCGGACTGTGCCGAGTCGGACTGTGCCGAGTCGGACTGTGCCGAGTCGGACCGCGCCGAGTCGGACCGCGCGGAACCGGCGCGGGAAGCCCGGCGCGCGGGGCCTGCGCTCCCGGAGGCGGTGTCCGCCGGGTCGACCGGGGACGTGCCGGTCGAGGCAGCGGGTCGCTCCTGCGGGGAGTCGGGCTCGATCCGGATCGGGGGGATCAACACCGTCTGCTCGGCAGCGGGCACCACCTCACCCCGCGACTCCCGAGCCCGCCCCACACCCCCGCCGCCGCCGAACGCGGACCCAGGAGCGGACGAGCTGAACGGCAGGTTCAGCACCGGCGCGGGGAGGTGGCTGATGTCGGGGAGCCCGAGGTCGTCGTCGAGGTCCTCGATCCCACCCGCCTCGTCCTCGAGCCCGCCCTGCTCGTCGGGCGCGGCCTTGGGCCACCCGGCCTGCACGGCGGACCGCCAGGAGTCCGCGAACTGCTCGACCCCGGACGACTGCCCACCGACGACCGGCTCCCCCGCCGACGACCGCCCGCCCGCGGCCTGCTCGCCCTCGGACGACCAACCACCGGCCACAGGCTCCCCCGCGGCAGGCTCCCCCGCGGAAACCGGCTCGCTCACGGCAGGCTCAACCGGCCCCTGCCACGCCTCGCCGTTCTCCTCACCGACGAAGTGCGCGGCGATCCGGGCCGCGATCGCGGCCTGGGCGGCGGCGTGCGCGGCAGCGGAGTCGGCCGTCCCGTC
>NZ_JBQGCX010000982.1:0-2382 GCF_052038725.1 Actinosynnema sp. | reverse complement strand
GGGGGGGGCCCCGTTGCGGGGGGTGACGGGGGGGGGGCGGGGGGCCGGGGCGTACATGGTGGTGCGGGGGGGGTGGGGGGGGGGGGGGGGGGCGGTGGTGATCGCGTGAGGGCCGGGGGCGGCTGAACGCCGCGGGCTGGTGGGCAGCGGGCAGGTGGGCGGCGGACCGGTGGGCGCGGGCAACCGGCCGCGGGCAGCAGGGGCGCGGGCAGGCGGGGTGTGAGCGCTGGCCCTGCGGTGTCACGGCGGGGTGCTCGGATGAGCGCTGCTCGGTTTGCCAGGTGTGCGCGAATGCGCGGTTGGCCCGTGACCGCTCGTGCGCGTCCACGCCTGGGTGCCTCGTCCGGGGTCCGCTCAGGTGCGGGTGGGGCGGGTCGTTGTGGCCGGGGTCGGTCACGCCAGACACCGGGAAGGTGTTCCATGCGCCTGCGCACCACCGAGCGGAACCTCGCCGCCTTCGTGGCCGCCCTGCTCGCGACGGTCGCCATCGCGGCGCCCGCGGCCGACGCGGCCTCGCCGTCGTGGCGGCCGGTGAAGGCCGACCGGTGGCAGTACCAGCTCAACCCCGCCTCCAGCGGCGCCGGCACGGCAGGTGGCATCACGATCAGCCCGTGCGGCAGGCCCGCGACCGGTGGGCCGTCGTGCGTGAAGCCGACGGTGTACGAGATCGACCTGCACGGGCCGGACGGGCGGACGCCGAACGCCGCCGCCGTGCAGGCCGTCCACGGGGTCGGCGCCCGCGCGGTCTGCTACGTCGACGCGGGCACCTGGGAGCGGTGGCGGCCGGACGCCGCCGCCTACCCGGCCTCGGTCAAGGGCGCGGACGTGGACGAGTGGCCCGGCGAGAAGTGGCTGGACGTGCGCGACACCGCCGCGCTGCTGCCGATCGTGGAGGCGCGCGTCGCCCAGTGCGCGAGGGCCGGGTTCGACGCGGTCGAGTTCGACAACGTCGACGGCTGGGCCAACAGCACCGGCTTCCCGCTGACCGCCGCGCACCAGCTCAGGTACAACCGCTCGATCGCGGCCGTGGCGCGCAAGCACGGGCTCGCGGTCGGGCTGAAGAACGACCTGGACCAGGTCAAGGACCTCGTCGGGAACTTCGACTTCGCGGTGAACGAGCAGTGCGGGCAGTTCGACGAGTGCGGGCTGCTCAAGCCGTTCCTGGACGCGGGCAAGCCGGTCGTGCAGATCGAGTACTCCGACCGGGGCGCGCGCACGGGCGGGTTCTGCGCCCAGGCGAACGCGGCCGGGCGCAGCGCGGTCCTCAAGCAGCTCTCGCTCAAGGCCACCCCCTGGACGCCCTGCCGCTAGCCCTCCCCCGGCCCCGTCGGCGCCCGCCCGCGTCCGGCCGCCCGTCAGGGGCGCACCGGCTGGACCGCGGGGGCCACCGACACCGCAGGCGGCCCCTGCGGAGCCGTCCCCACCCCCGCGGTCACGAACAGCGCGGTGACCAGGACGGCGCCCGCGGCGGCCGACCCGAGCGACAGCCGAACCACCGACCTCAATCGCAGCGTGATGTACATCCCGGACCTCCGTTCGCGGAAATTCCCCCGATTTCCATGATGACCACCCGAACGCGCCACAGTCCAAGCCGACTTGCGGTAGCGGACCGAAGTGAGCGGGTCCACTCGGGTAACACCGAGTGGGCGCACCCGGATATCCACCCCAGAACGCGGGAACCGACTCGGGTCCCCTCTTCCGGGTGACCGGAGAAAGGCCGGGAGGAATGCCGGAGTCCAATACAGGGGTGGTGGACGGGCTGGACGACCTCGGTCCGGTGCTGCGCGACATCGGCACCGGCATGATGGCGCGCACCAGGGCGAAGCTGGCGAACAGCCCGGAGACGCGGGCGTTCCTGGAGATCGGCCTGGACCTGCTGCGCGAGGACCTGATCCAGCACACCGGCCCGGACTTCGACCACGGGACCCCGTCGCGGCTGTTCGACTCCCTCTCGCGCGAGCGCGTGCTCGCCCGCCCGGAGGCGCAGGAGCTGCTGCTGAGCGTGAACATGTTCCGGCACCGCTGGGAGCGCAAGGACCGGTACAGCGAGGACCTCATCTCGTACGTGGTCCGGCTGACCCCCCAGCTGCGGCGGATGGACGGGGTGCGGGCGGCGACCACCGCGATGATCGGGCAGGTGAGCCTCGGCGAACTGGTCAGGCTGCTCGCGCGGGCCGAGCTGGAGGCGCTGCGCAGCGACCCGCTGGTGTGCGTGCAGGCGATCCTGCAGAGCGCGCTGCCCAACCACACGCGGGTGCGCGAGTTCTGCAAGGCGCACCTGGACGAGCTGCTGCCGCGCTGGGCGGACCTGTACCGGGACGTCGCGACCGCGCACGGGCTGGCGCTGCGGCCGGGGCGGACGTGGTTGGACGTCGCGCTGCT
>NZ_JBQGCX010000981.1:0-2637 GCF_052038725.1 Actinosynnema sp. | reverse complement strand
ACGCTCGCCAACCAGGGCATGACGGAGCGCGGAGTGGTCCTTCCGGGGCTCAAGCTGCGGATGTCGGACGTGAACGCTGGAATCGGCCTGCGCCAACTGGAGAAGCTGCCCTCCTTCCTCACCAGGAGGCGGCAGATCGCTGACGCCTACCGCGCCGCGTTCTCGGACCTGCGGTGGCTGGAGGCGCCCGAGGCCGTGGGAGACGTCCTGCACGCGTGGCACCTGTTCGGCATCCGCGTGGACCACGGCGCGGACTCGTTCGTCGCGGCCACCCGCGCGCGGGGGGTCGAGACCGCGCGGCAGTTCCGCCCGGTGCACCTGGAGCCCTACTACCGGCGATCCCGTCCCGCCGCCCTTCCTGCGGCCGAGCGCGAAGCCGATCGCCTCGTGTCCATCCCGCTCTACCCGGCGATGTCCGAGAAGGACGTCGCCGCAGTGGTCACTGCGGTCCGCGGGGCCGCGCCCACCGGAAGAGGAGGCACCACAGCATGAGCGAAACCTGCTCCTACCACCACAGCCACCTGAAGGAAGCCCTCGAACTCGCGTTGGCCCGCGGCTACTCCTTCCGCACGTGCGCCCAGTACGCCGAGGGCGACCGCGGTGACGGGGGCCTGCTCGCCGTGATGCGCCACGACGTCGACCTGCTGCCCGAGCGCGTGCCGCCGATCGCCCGCATCGAGGCCGACCTCGGCATCCGGGCAACGTACTTCTTCCGCGTCCACGCCAACGAGTACAACGCGCTCGGCCACCAGACCGTCGCCATCATGCGCGACGTGCTGGCGCTCGGCCACGAGGTCGGTCTGCACGCCGAACCGCTCGACCTGCTCGCCTCCACCGGCGTCGAGCCCGCGGTCGCGATCCGGGCCTCGGTCACCGCGCTCGAAGCGGTGCTGGGCGTTCCGATCACGGGGATCGCCTCCCACAACGACATCACACCGGACAACAACCTCGACTACTTCCGCCGGACCGGCGCGGCTGAGCTCGGCCTGAAGTACGAGGCGTACGACGAGAGCGGACTGGACCTGTTCGGGAAGAGCTGGTACATCACCGACGGCCATTTCTGGTACTGGCGAGCGTTCCAGGACGGCGAGCTGACGGACAACAGGCAGTGCCTGTGCGAGCACTTCGCCGCCGAGCGGACTCCGATCTACTCGTTGGTGCACCCGCACGTGTGGTTCGAGCACCACTTCCAGCGCGTCCACCACTGACCGGCGGAGAGAGGAGGCCGACGATGGCCCACCAGTCGATCGAGGCCGAGTTCGTCCTGCGCGCGGCTCGTCCCACCCTCGACGAGGACGAGGTGGCGGCGGTCCGCGACCTCGCCTCCGGTGTCGAGGACGCGGAGCGCTGGCCCCACGTCGTGGACCAGGCCTACCGGCACCACCTGCTTCCGCTGCTCGGGCGCAACGTCGTCCGGCACGGGCTGCACCCGCGACCGCCGGGCGCGAACACCGCGTTCCGCTACGAGGAGTTGTTCACCGCCGTCTACCAGGCGAACCAGGTGCGCAACGAGGCCCTGCTCCGCGAACTCGAAGCGGTTCTGCGGGAACTGGCCCGGCACGGCGTGCACCCGTTGCTGCGCAAGGGACTCGTGCTCACCCAGGAGGTCTACCAGGACCTCGGGTCGCGACGCTCCTACGACATCGACCTCATGATCGAGCCCGAGCAGGTGCCGGTGCTCAAGGAGGTCATGCCGGCACTGGGGTACGCCACCGGAACCGTGTCGGCGAACCGGCGCGTGGTGGAGCCGCGATCGCGGGCCGAGGCCGCGTACTGGGCGATGCACGTGCCCAACCTGTCGTTCCGCAGGCAGACCAGCGAGCGCTTCGCCAACGGTTTCGTGATCGACGTGCTGCTCGACCAGTTCCTGCCCGGCAGCGGCTACCACCTGCCCGCGGGCGGGCTCACCGAGCGCGGCAGGCCCATCCGGGTCTACGGCGTCCCCACCCGCGCGTTCGACCACGAGGAGATGCTCGTCGACCTGGCGACGCACCTGTTCAAGGAAGCGACGTCGCTGCACTACGTGCAGATCGGCAAGGACCTGACGCTCGCCAAGTTCCTCGACATCGCCGGGTACGCCACCACCCAGCCCGTCGACTGGGACCGCTTCGGCGCGCTCTGCGCCCGGTACGGGATCGAGGAACCGGTCCACTACGCCCTGCACTACACCGAGACCGTCTACCCCGGCTCCATCCCGGAGCACGTCCTGGAGTCCACCAGGCCCGACGACACCGGCTTCCTCAGGGAGATCGGAACCGTGGACAAGGACGTCCACCGGTGGCAGGAGGATTTCCTGCACCGCCTGTTCGACCCAACGCGGGCGAGGCGCGCCGCCCCGTCCCGCGCACCCCTGTAGCGACCGCGCGCGGCGTGCGGCCGACGAGGAAAGGCACATGAGAACCAGCACAGCCCGGATCACACCGGTGCTCACCACCGCCCGCGCCATCCCCCGCGCGGGGTGGGGGCTCACCTCAGCGCTGGCCGCGACCGCGGTGTGCGCCGGAATCCTGCCCATCGCGCAGATGATCGCGGTGGGGATCGTGGTGGGGGCGGTGCCGCGCGCCGTCCAGGACGGCGCGGGCTCGGAGGCGTCACACCGGGTTCTGATCACCATCGGTGTGCTCGGGGCGCTGTACT
>NZ_JBQGCX010000980.1:0-4695 GCF_052038725.1 Actinosynnema sp. | reverse complement strand
GCCCCCCCCGCCCCGGGGGGGGGGGGTGCGCGCGGCCCCCGCCCCGCGCCCCACTGCGCGCCGCCCGCGCGGCGGGGGGGCCCCCCCCCCGCCCGCGCGCGGCCTCAGTCCTGCGCCCGGTTCGGCGTGCGCCGCCTGGGCGCCCGACCGGCGGGCTGGGTGATGCCCTCCGGCGGTTCCGGCGCGGCCGGGACCTGGAGCACCAGGGGGTTCTCCGGCTCGACCGCCACCTCCTCGCCGTGGTGCTTGATCCGCAGCCCCGGCCCGGACACGATCCGGTAGGTGGCCTTGCCCTCCTCCACCACCACGCACAACCCGCTGCCCCGGTAGGTCATCCGGAACGAGAACCGGTTCAGCCCCACCGGCAGCCGGGGCGCGAACTCCAGGCCGCCGCTGTGGTCCCGCATCCCGCCGAACCCGGCCACCAGCCCCAGCCACACCCCGGCGAGCGAGGCCATGTGTAGTCCGTTGTGGACGTTGTGGTGCAGGTCGTGCAGGTCGGTGAACGCCGCCTCCGACAGGTAGTCGTACGCCAGCTCCAGCGCGCCCACCTCGGCCGCCAGCACCGCCTGCGTCGCCGCCGACAGCGACGAGTCCCGCACCGTCCGCGCCTCGTAGTAGGCGAAGTTGCGGGCCTTCTGCGCCGCCGTGAACGCGTCACCGCGCAGGTGCATCGCCAGCACCAGGTCCGCCTGCTTCACCACCTGCTTGCGGTACAGGTCGAAGTACGGGTAGTTCAGCAGCAGCGGGTAGTCGTCGGCCTCGGTGGCCTCGAAGTCCCACTCGGCGTGCTTGGTGAACCCCTCCGACTGCTGGTGCACGCCCAGCTCGTCGTCGTACGGCAGGTTCATCGCCTCGGCCGCCCGCAGCCACGCCTCCGGCTCGCCGTCCTCGACGCCCAGGTGCTGGGCCACCTCGGGCAGCCGCTCGCACACCTCCGCCGCGACCCGCAGGTTCCGCTGCGCCATCAGGTTCGTGTAGACGTTGTTGTCCACCACGGCCGTGTACTCGTCCGGCCCGGTCACCCCGTCGATGCGGAACCCGTCGCCCGGCACGTGGTGTCCCAGCGACATCCACAGCCGCGCCGTCTCCACCAGGATCTCCGCGCCCGCCGCCCGCTCGAACTCCTCGTCCCCGGTGGCCTGCGCGTACTGCGCCACCGCGTACGCCACGTCCCCGGACACGTGGAACGCCGCCGTGCTCGCGGGCCAGTAGGCCGAGCACTCCGCGCCGCTGATCGACCGCCACGGGAACGCCGCGCCGCCCAGCCCGAGGATCCGCGCCCGCTCCCGTGCGTCCTCGACGGTGGAGTGCCGCCACGACAGCGCGTCCCGCGCCGCCTCCGGCACCGTGTAGGTCAGCACCGGCAGCACGAACGCCTCGGTGTCCCAGAAGGCGTGCCCGTCGTAGCCGGGACCGGTCAGGCCCTTGCCCGCGATCGCCCGCGTCTCCCCGCGCACCGCGGCCTGGAGCACGTGGAACAGCGCGAACCGCACCGCCTGCTGCAACTCCGGGTCGCCGTCGACCTCCACGTCGGCGCTGTTCCAGAACTCGTCGAGGAAATCGCGCTGCTCCTCGAGCAGCCCGTCCCACCCGGTCTGGAGCGCGCCCGCCAGCGCCGCCTCCACCTGCGCGCGCAGCGCGGGCACCGACCGCTGCTTCGACCAGCCGTACCCCAGGTACTTGACGATCGTGAGCTTCTCGCCCGCCGCGACGTCCACCGCCACCGTGAACCGCGCCAGGTCCTCGTCCGCCTCGACCTCGGTGCGCAGCGAGCCGTTCGCCTCCACCTCGTGGTCCATCGCGGCGGCCATCCGCAGCCCGGAGGCGCGCGGGCGGTGCGCCAGCACCGCCCGCTTCCCGCGCGCGTAGGCGAAGTCCGCCACCAGCGGCGAGTCCAGCGCCTTCGCCACCCTCGGGTCGCCGGAGCGCTCCTCCACCGGCTCGTTGGCCAGCAGGTCTGACTGCACCACCAGCTGCACGTCCTGCGCGGCCTCGACCTCGTAGCGGATCGCCGCCACCGCGCGCTGGGTCAGCGACACCAGCCGCTCGGTGCGCACGATCACGCGCTTGCCGGTCGGCGACTCCCACTCGGTGCTGCGGCGCAGCGTGCCCGAGCGGAAGTCCAGCTCCTGCTCGTGCGCGACGGTGCGGCCGTACCGCAGGTCCAGCGGCTCGTCCTCCACGAGCAGCCGCAGCACCTTGCCGTCGGTGACGTTGACGACGGTCTGCCCCTCCTCGGGGTAGCCGTAGCCGCTCTCCCCGTAGGGCAGGTCGTGCTCCTCGTAGAACCCGTTGAGGTAGGTGCCCGGCAGCCCGCGCGGCTCGCCCTCCTCCAGCGTCCCGCGCATCCCGATGTGCCCGTTGGCCAGCGCGAACGTCGACTCGGTCTGCCGCAGGTCGGTCAGCGACAGGCCCTCCCAGCGCAGCTTCCACGGCTGCACGCGGTAGCCGCTCACAGCAGCTCCGCCAGGTCCGCGACGACGACGTCGGCGCCGTGCGAGGCGAGCGCGTCCGCCTGGTCCGCGCGGTCCACGCCCACGACGAAGCCGAACGCGCCCGCGCGCCCGGCCTGGACCCCGGCCAGCGCGTCCTCGAACACCGCCGCCCGCTCGGGCGGAACGCCCAGCGCCCGCGCGCCCGCCAGGAACGAGTCGGGCGCGGGCTTGCCCTTGAGGCCGTCGCGCACGATCGTCACGCCGTCCACCCTCGCCTGCACGTACTGCGCCAGATCACTGGCCCGCAGGACCTTCTCGGCGTTCGCGGAGGAGGTGACCACGGCGATCGCCAGGCCCGCGTCGCGCGCGGCCCGCACGTAGTCGACGGAACCGGGGTAGGGGCTCACGCCCTCCTCGGTGATGATCTCCTCCAGCAGCTCGTTCTTGCGGTTGCCGACCCCGTGCACGGTGTCGGCCTCCGGCGGGTCGTCGTGGTCGCCCTCGGGCAGCACGACCTTCCGGGAGGCCAGGAACTCGCGCACCCCGTCGTAGCGGGGGCGGCCGTCGACGAACCGGACGTAGTCGGACTCGGTGAACTCGGGCTCGCCGCGCTGGGCGAGCAGCGCGTCGAACGTGCGCTTCCAAGCGCGGCGGTGCAGGACGGCGGTGCTCGTGAGCACCCCGTCCAGGTCGAACAGGCAGGCGGTGATCCCGTCGGGCAGACCCAGCGTCATGGGGCAGGACTACCCGGTTCGGGGCACGGGTACCCCCGTGCGCACGGGTGGGCGCTCCGACTCTTCGGCGCGCTCCCGACAGCCGAGAGGGGCTCCCCTGTGGCCAAGCCGAAAGTGCTCGTCGTCGGGACCGGGTTCGCCGGGTTCCACGCGCTCAAGTCGCTGGAGAAGGCGCTCCCGCGCGACGCCGCCGAGCTGATCGCGGTCAACCCGACCGACTACACCCTGTACGTCCCGCTGCTGCCCGAGGTCGCGGGCGGCTCGCTCGACCCCCGGCGGGTCGCGGTGCCGCTGCGCTCCACCCTGAAGCGGACCCGGCTGGTGCTGGGCACCGCCACCGGCATCGACCCCGAGGCGCGCACCTGCTCGGTCGTGGACGTGGAGGGGCGCGGGCGGGTGCTGGAGTGGGACCGGTTGATCGTCACGGCGGGCAGCGTGACGCGGATGCTGTCCATCCCCGGCGTCGGCGAGCACGCGCTCGGGTTCAAGTCGGTGCCCGAGGCGCTGTACCTGCGCGACCACGTGCTGCGGCAGATCGAGCTGGCCGAGCAGGCCGACGACCCGGCCGAGCGGGCGGCGCGGGCCACGTTCGTGGTGGTCGGCGCCGGGTACACCGGCACCGAGCTGGTCGCGCAGGGGCAGCGGATGACCGCCGAGGCCCTGCGCGCCCGGCGCGGGGCCCCTGGCGCGCTGCGGCCGGACGAGTGCCGGTGGCTGCTGCTCGACATGGCCGACCGGGTGCTGCCGGGGCTGGACCCGCGCATGTCCGGGCCCGCGCGGAAGGTCCTCGAGTCGCGCGGGGTGGACGTGCGGATGAAGACGAGCGTCGCCGAGGTCACCGACACCTGCGCGCGGCTCACCGACGGCTCCGAGATCCCCACCCGCACCGTCGTGTGGTGCGTTGGCGTGCGGCCGGACCCGCTGGTGGAGGCGTCCGGGCTGCCGGAGGAGCGCGGGCGGATCGTGGTGGACACCTCGCTGGCGGTGCGCGGGCTGGACGGGGTGTACGCGGCGGGCGACCTGGCCGCCGTGCCCGACCACTACAACCAGGGGAAGCCGACGCCGATGACCGCGCAGCACGCGCAGCGGCAGGGCGCGCTGGCCGGGCGGAACGTCGCCGCCTCGCTCGGGCACGGGCAGGTGAGGCGGTACAAGCACCGCGACCTGGGGTTCGTGGTCGACCTGGCCGGGATGGACGCGGTGGCCGACCCGCTGCACGTGCCGCTGCGCGGGGTGCCCGCGAAGATCGTGGCGCGCGGCTACCACCTGCTGGCGATGCCGGGGAACCGGGTGCGGGTGGCCGCCGAGTGGATCGCCGACCTGCTGTCCGGGCGGCAGGTGGTGCAGTTCGGGCTGGTGCCGCGCGAGGGCGTGCGCCTGTCGGACGCGGACCGGCCGGGGAACCGGGTGGTCAAGGCCGGGAGCTGAGCGGGTGCGCGGCGGGCGTCCGGGAGGGCCCGCCGCGCGCCGTCAGCTCGGGTCCGCGGCTCCCGCGCCGGGCCGCTCGTCCCGGAACCGCTCGA
>NZ_JBQGCX010000979.1:0-5393 GCF_052038725.1 Actinosynnema sp. | reverse complement strand
CGGTGGGGTGGCCGGGGGGAAGCCACCCCACCGCAGGGTCTCAGCCGCGCGCGCTGCCGGTCCGGTCGGCCCCGTCCTTGCCCGCCAGGACGCACACGACCTCCTTGGCGCCGACCGCCTCGCCGTCCTTGTACTCCCACTCCTCCTTGGTGGGGGCCAGGGCGTAGAACACGAACGCGTCGCGCTCGTCGGCGCTCACCCGCACGGTCCGCGCGTGCAGGTCGCAGTAGTGCAGCGCGTAGTCCCGGAACCACTCCTGGCCGGGGTAGGGCACCGCGAGGCCCTTCTCGGCGCGGTCGTAGAACGGGGTCTCCGCCGCGTACCGCTCGATCTTGTGCGGCTGCGAGCAGTCCACGTTCTGCTGCCAGTCGAACGCCGCGCCCTTGGTGATCAGGTTGGTGCCGCAGCCCTGCTGGCCCATGGCCCACACCGGGATGTCGCCCTGCCTGCCGAAGCTGTAGAACGTCACGTCCAGCTCCGTTCTCGGCGCGTCCGAGCCGTTCCCGGTCGGGGTGGAGCCCGCGGCCTCGGTCGAGTCGGACAGGGCCCGCCCGGCGAAGAACGCGCCGGTGGCCAGCAGCAGCGCCACCACGCCCGCGGCGACCAGCGCCGGGGCGCGCTTGGCGGGCGCGGGCTGCCGGGCGACCTGCCCGGCGCCCGCGGTGGGACCGGCGGCGACGGCCACGGGCCTGGTCGCGTTGCCGGACAGCAGCGCGGCGGCCTGGGTCGCGGTGAGCCGGGCCCTGGGGTCGGCGGCGAGCAGGCCCGCGATGGCGGCGGCGACCGAGCCGTGCGCCAGGCGCAGCTGCGGCGTCTCGTTCATGATCGCGTGCAGGGTGGACGCGGTCGAGGTGCGCTGGAACGGGGCGGAGCCCTCGACCGCGTAGGCCAGGGTCGCGCCGAACGCCCACAGGTCGGACGCCGGGGTCGCCGCCTCGCCGCGCACCCGCTCCGGCGACAGGTAGGCGGGCGAGCCGATGATGGCGTTGTTGAGGGTCAGGCCGGGGTCGTCGACGGCCTGGGCGATGCCGAAGTCGGTCAGCTTCACCTGCCCGTCCGGGCACACCAGGATGTTGCCGGGCTTGACGTCGCGGTGCACGATGCCCGCGCCGTGCGCGGCCTGGAGCGCGGAGAGCACCCGCAGGCCGATGCCCGCCACGTGCTCGGCGGGCATGGGGCCGTTGCGCTTGACCAGGGTGTCCAGCGGCTGCCCCTCCACCAGCTCCATGACGATGTAGGTCACGCCGTTCTCGACGATCACGTCGAACACGGTGACCACGGCGGGGTCGTTGAGCGCGCCCGCCGTGCGGGCCTCGCGCAGCACCCGCTGCTGGAGCACCTGCACCTCCTGGGGCGGCAGCCCCTCGGGCAGGTGCAGCTCCTTGATGGCGACCTTGCGGTTGATGAGGTTGTCGTGGGCCCGCCAGACCACGCCCATGGCGCCCCGGCCCAGCTCGGCCAGCAGCGCGTACCGGTTCCCGATGATCCTCGGCGCCGCAGCGCCTTCGTGTGGACCGCTCACGGCGTCGTTCAACTCCAGGTTTGTGCTCGCGTGCAGGGATTCGCGGGGCTGACGTTACCCAGCGATTGGTCCGGACGTGGTAGGACCCACGCCCGGACCGGGGAACCCCTACTGCGACGACCCCCGTGCGGGGCGGGTTCCGCTCACCTCCCGCCGACGGTGAAAGCCCAGGTCACCGGGGTGGGCAGGACGTTGCCGCTGACGTCGGCGGTGCGGATCGAGACGGTGTGGTGACCGGCCCCCATCGGCGCGTCGGGCGTCCACACCAGGGTCAGGCCGTCCGGGCGCGCGGTGAACCGGCCTGCGACCTGGGCCCCGTCGGGTCCGGTGACGGTGACGGAGCTGCGGGTGGTGTCGAGCGGTTCGTCGAAGGAGGCGACGACGGTGGTCAGCGGGTCGACCTCGACGGCCCCGGCGAGCGGGGTGCGGGAGGTGAGGACGGGCGGGGCGGTGTCGGCGCTGGGGGTGTAGACGGCGTCGACCCAGTAGTTGTTGCCCTGGTAGCTGCGGGTGGGGAAGCCCGCGCCGGGCAGGTAGACGCCGACGCCGTCGCTCTCCCAGTCGGCGGGGGCGGGGGTGCGCAGCGGCGGGGTGTCGACGAGGGCGCGCTGGAAGTAGCGCTCGTCGAGCGACCAGCGGCCGTTCGGGGCGGTGTAGGAGGCGACGTAGACCTCGCCGGGCACCACGACGACCGGGGACGCGAAGGTCAGCGACTGCCAGCCGCTCGCGGTCTCGCCGGTGAACGTGCCGGTGGCGAGCCTGCGCCCGTCGGCGGACCACAGCGAACCGGTGTGCGTGCCGGTGTTGCCGGGCCCCTTGTGGAAGCGCACGCCGGTGACCTTGCCGGGGGTGGTGGGGGTGAAGCGCACGCCCAGCTCGTGCGCGGTGTCCTCGCCGCTGGTCGGCGGGGCGGGCGCGGTGGCGGTGCTGAACAGCGAGCACGGGCAGCGCGGGGCGGCGGTGGTGAACGCCCAGGCGCCCGGTTCGGCGAGCGGGTTGCCGTTGACGTCGGCGGCCATGACGCGGGCGGTGTAGCGGGTCGCGCCGCGCAGCGCGCCGTCCGGGCGCCAGGTGACGGTGCGCAGGTCGGCCGACAGGGACACCGAGCCGCGCAGCCGCGCGCCCGCCGGGTCGGTCAGCCGCACCTGGGCGGAGGCCGGGTCGACGGGCTCGCTGAACGTGGCGGTCAGGGGCGCGTCGGCGGCGTCGCCCTCCGGGGCGCGCTCCAGCAGGGTCGGCGCGGTGGTGTCGCCGTTGAAGCCGTTGCGGTAGAGCACGTCCACCCAGTAGTTCGCGCCCTGGACCGAGGAGGTGGGGAACCCGCCGCCGTAGCGGTAGAGCCCGTTGGGTCCGCCGTCGCCGTCCTGGGGCAGGTGGGCGGCGCCGTGGGTGGCCTCGCCCGCGCGGAAGTAGCCGAGGTCGGCGGCGTAGCGGCCGTTCGGCGCGGAGTAGGACACCACGTAGTCGGTGGCGGCCTGCACGATCACCGGGGAGGTGAAGCGCAGGGTCTGCCAGCCGCTCGCGCTCTCGTCGGCGAACGCGCCGGTGGCCAGCAGCACGCCGTTGCCCGCCCAGAGGGAGCCGGTGTGCGGGCCGGTGTTGCCGGGGCCCTTGTAGAAGCGCACGCCCAGCACCTCGGCGCGGCCGTCGAAGCGGACCCTGGCGCCGAGCTCGACGGCGGCCGGGTCGGCGCTGGCCGGGACGGCGGGCGCGGCGCTCTCGTCCCACACCGAGCACGGGCAGCCGGTCGGCCTGGGGGCGGCGGTGGTGAACGACCAGGTGTGCGCCCGGCGGTTGCCCGCGGCGTCGTGGACGACGACCTCGGCGCGGTGCCGCGTGCCGCCGGGCAGCGGCGACTCGGGGACGAACGTGGTGGAGCGCCGGTCCTCGGAGGTGGTGACCGCGCCCGCGACGGGGCCGTCCGGGCCGGTGACGGCGAGGGTGGCGGTGTCCGGGTCGACCGGCTCGTCGAAGGTGGCGGTGACCCTGCCGGACGTCGGGGAGCTGGAGGCGCCGTCGACCGGGGTGGCGCCGACGAGGGCGGGTGGGCGCAGGTCGGGGCCGGGTTCGGCGGCCCACAGCACGTCGACCCAGTAGTTGCTCGCCCCGGAGCGCTGGTCCGGGAATCCGCCGCCGCCGCGGAACGCGCCCGCGCCGGGTGCGGTGAGCGGGTCGGCGCGGCGCGGCGCGGTGAAGTAGTCGGGGTCGACGGAGAAGTGGCCGGTGGGCGAGAGGTAGGACACCAGGTGGTCGACGCCCGCCGGGACCGCGACGGGCGCCGGGAACAGCAGGGTCTGCCAGCCTGCGCCGGTCTCGTCGGCGAACGTGCCGGTGGCGAGCCTGCGCCCGTCGGCGGACCAGAGGGAGCCGGTGTGCGTGCCGGTGTTGCCGGGGCCCTTGTAGAAGCGGACGCCGAGCGCGTAGCCGTCGCGGTCGGCGTGCCAGGCAAGGCCCAGCTCGACGGCGGAGGGCTCGGCGGCGTCGAGGACGGCGGGGGTGTCGTGGTCGTCCCACAGCCCGCAGGGGCAGGTCGGCTCGGCGGTCGCGGGCGCCGCGAGCGCGGACAGCGCCAGCAGGGCGCAGGTTAAAGCGCGCAGTACGGCGCTGGACAGGGACATCGCGTTCACGCCTCTCCCGTGGCCACGGTGGCTCGTGGCGGTGGACGTCCGGGAGATCGAGGGTGGGAGTGATCCCGTTACGGGGTGGGCCGTTCGGCCGCGCGGGCCGCGCGACCTGCGCGTTTGCCGGTTTTCGGTGGGGTGGGCCGGGTGGCCCAACCGGGGTGGCGGCGTTCGGCGGCCGGTGGTGCGTCCCGGCGGCGCGGGCCCGGAGGGGTCCCTCGAGCCGCGCCGATGATTGTTATTTCCGGTCATGAATCGCCCTGCGGGGCGAGGCGGGCCGCACGATCCGGCAGCGATTCTCACCCGGAGACCCCAGGTCAGCGACGGCGAGCGAGCGTTAGCCGCGTTTTCCTCCCGGTTCGGGTGAAAATATTACCGCCCATTCGACAATGCGCCGGCGTGTTAGCTTCGGAAATCGTTCCAGGAATTCCTGCAATGACCGGAGGGTTGCTGTGCGCACTCGGCTGGTGAGGGTGGTCGTCGCGGTGGTCGCGGCGCTGGGCGTGTTGGGCGGGACGGCCGTGGCGGCGCCGTCCGCGCGGGCTTGGTACGGCTGGTCGAGCATGGGAGGGCGCGTCACGTCCGGCCCCGCGGTGTCCTCGTGGTCCCAGGGGCGGCTGGACCTGTTCGCCAGGGGCGAGGACTCGGCGGTCTGGCACAAGTGGTGGAACGGCTCGTCCTGGTCCGACTGGGAGTCGCTCGGCGGGAACATCATCGACAACCCGGCGGCCGTCTCGTGGAGCGAGGACCGGATCGACCTCTTCGGGCGCGGCACGGACAACGCGCTGTGGCACAAGTGGTGGGACGGGTCCCGCTGGTCGGGGTGGGAGTCGCTCGGCGGGGTGATCACGGCCGGGCCGACGGTGTCCTCGTGGGCGGGCGGCAGGCTCGACGTGTTCGCCAAGGGCACCGACAACGCCCTGTGGCACAAGTGGTGGAACGGCTCGTCCTGGCTCGGCTGGGAGTCGCTGGGCGGCACGTTCCAGCACGCGCCCGCCGCCGTGTCGTGGGGGCCCGGCCGGATCGACGTCTTCGTGCAGGGCATGGACAACGCGGTCTGGCAGAGGTGGTGGGCGTGACCGCTCCGAGCGTGGCGGGGAGCCCCGCCACGACCGGGGCGGGCGCCGTGCGAGGAGCCGCGACAGGGGGAGCGGCCCGCTGACCGACCGGCGCACGGGAGGAAGAAGGCGGGGTGGGGGGGGGGCGGGGCCCGCGCCCCCCCCCCCCCCCCGCAGCGGGGTTACCGCCGC
>NZ_JBQGCX010000978.1:0-4107 GCF_052038725.1 Actinosynnema sp. | reverse complement strand
GGAACAGGACCAAGGCCAGGGCTGAGGCCGGGACCAGGGCCAGGACTAGGGCTGGGGTCGGGACCAGTGCTGGGGCCAGGACTAGGGCTGGGGTCGGGACCAGTGCTGGGGCCGAGACCAGTGCTGGGGCCAGGACCAGTGCTGGGGCCGAGTCCGGGGCTGAGACCTCGCCTAGGGCTGGCCACCGCTGCCGGTAGTGGCTGTGGCTGTAGCTGCGGCTCGCAACGGCTCGTAGTGGGCGAAGTGGCGGGTGTGCGCCCCCGTTCCCGAGGTGAGCGAGCGCAACTCCACCGCGTAGCGCAGCAGCGAGGTGCACGGCACCTCCGCCCGGATCGTCGAGATCCCCGGACTGACGTCCGCCTCGGTGCCCAGCACCCGCCCCCGCCTGGCCGACAGATCACCCAGCACCGCGCCCAGGTGCTCGTCCGGCAACCGCACCACCACCTCGTCCACCGGTTCCAGCAACACCGTCGCCCCGCCCGAGGCGGCGTCCTTCAACGCCAGCGACCCCGCCGTCTGGAACGCCGCGTCCGACGAGTCCACCGAGTGCGCCTTGCCGTCCACCAGCGTCACCCGGACGTCCACCACCGGACGACCCCCGGACAGCCCGCGTTCGAGCTGCGCGCGCACGCCCTTCTCCACGCTGGGCACGAACTGGTTCGGGATCGAACCGCCGACCGTCCGGTCCACGAACTCGAACCCCGCCCCGCGCGGCAGCGGCTCCACGACGACGTCGCACACCGCGTACTGCCCGTGCCCACCGGACTGCTTCACGTGCCTGCCGTGCCCCTTCGCCACCGAGGCGAACGTCTCGCGCAGCGCCACCAGCACCGGCTCGGTGTCCACCTCCGTCCCACCCGCGCGCAACCTGGCCAGCACCACGTCCGCGTGCGCCTCGCCCATGCACCACAGCACCAGCTGGTGCGTCTCGGTGTTCCGCTCCAACCGCAGCGTCGGATCACCCGCGACGAGCTTCCCGAGGTTGCGCGCCAACGAGTCCTCGTCACTGCGACTGCGCGCCGCCACCGCCACCGGCAGCAACGGCTCGGGCATTGCCCACGGCCGCACGAGCAGCGGCTCGTCCGGCGCGGACACCGTGTCCCCGGTCTCGGCGCTGCCCAGCTTGGTCACCGCGCACAGGTCCCCGGCCACGCAGAAGGGCACCTCCCGCAGGCTCGCGCCCAACGGCGAGTAGACGTGCGCCACCCGCTCGTCCACGTCGTGGTCCTCGTGCCCCCGATCACCCATCCCGTGCCCGGACACGTGCACCGCCCGCTCGGGCCGGAGCGTCCCCGAGAACACCCGGACCAACGACACCCGCCCGACGAACGAGTCCACAGCGGTCCGCACCACCTCGGCCACCAGCGGCCCGTCCGGGTCGACGGCGAGCCGAGGCCGAGGCGCCCCGTCCACCCCGGTCACCTCGGGCAGCGGGTGCTCCAACGGCGAGGGGAACGCCCTGCTGATCCCGTCGAGCAGCTCGGGCAGCCCCACCCCGGTCGTGGCGCACACCGGGATGACCGGGTGGAAGGCCGCACGCGCGACGGCCTTCTCCAGATCGGCGACCAACGTGGCCTGCTCGACCACCTTGCCCCCGAGGTACCGCTCCAGGAGCGTCTCGTCATCGCTGGCGGCGTTGATCCCCTCGATCAACACCTCCCGCAGCGCCCGGTGCTCCTCCTCGGCGAACTCCACCTGGGCCAACAGGTTCACCAGCCCGGTCTCGGTGACCCCACCGGCGAACAGCCCACTCCCACCTCCACTCCCATCGCTGCCCCCGTTTCTGCTCCCACTTCTGCTCCTGTCGCTTTCCCCGCCCTCGTTCCCGCCTCCAATCCGGTCACTCCCGCTGCTCCCGCCACCCGGCAGGTAGAGCGGGACCACTCCCGCGCCGAACGCCTCCTGGCAGGCGGCGGTGGTCGCCGCGACGTCGGCTCGCTGGTGATCGGTCCGCGAGATGACGACCGCGCGCGGCATCCCCACCGCGGCGCACTCGGCCCACAGCGCCGTGGTCGCAGCGTCGACCCCCTCGGCCGCGCACACGACGAACAGCGCCGCGTCCGCCGCCCGCAACCCGGCCCGCAGCTCACCGACGAAGTCGGCGTACCCCGGCGTGTCGATGAAATTGATCTTGATGTCACCGTGCCGCACCGGCGCCACGGCCAACCCGACCGACCGCTGCTGCCGCACAGCGGCCGGATCGTGGTCGCACACCGTGTTCCCCTCGGCGACCGAGCCCGCCCGGCTCAGCACACCGGTTCCGGCCAGCAGGGCCTCGGTGAGCGTCGTCTTGCCCGACCCGGACGGACCGACGAGGACGACGTTGCGCACCGTGCCGGGATCGTCCACGGCGACCGCGCCTGCCGGACGTGAGTTGTCGGAGTTCTTGCTGGACATGTGAGACCGCCCTCCGCAAGTGTTAGTGCTCGATCTCACACCCGCGAGGACCGTGGCGACAAGGGGAGGGCACTGGTCGGTGGTAGCGCGCGGGCTGGGCGGGTGACGGTTCCGGCAGGTGCGTCTGGACCTCCTGATGGGTGTGCCGGGCAGGCGTTCCGGGGTGGCGAGTGGACTGCTGAGAACGGTGCGGATTGGCTCCTTTCAGCGGGCCACGTCGCACGTACGCTCCTGTTCGTCCTCGTCTGCCGCTGTGAAAGGGCTGGTCCTGCCGTGGTTGCTTCCTCTTCTCCTTCCGCTGGTGGCGCTGCTGCCGTCGGTGCTGACGGTGTCGGTGCTGACGGTGCCGCCGACTCCGCTCGGGTCACCGGAACCGCGCGGGTCAAGCGCGGCATGGCGGAGATGCTCAAGGGCGGCGTGATCATGGATGTGGTCGATGCCGAGCAGGCCAAGATCGCGGAGGACGCGGGCGCCGTCGCGGTCATGGCGCTGGAGCGGGTGCCCGCGGACATCCGCGCCCAGGGTGGCGTGTCGCGGATGAGCGACCCGGACATGATCGAGGGGATCATCTCGGCCGTGTCGATCCCCGTCATGGCCAAGGCGCGGATCGGGCACTTCGTCGAGGCCCAGGTGCTCCAGTCCCTGGGTGTCGACTACGTCGACGAGTCCGAGGTGCTCACGCCCGCCGACTACGCCAACCACATCGACAAGTGGCAGTTCACCGTTCCTTTCGTGTGCGGTGCGACGAACCTGGGTGAGGCGCTGCGGCGCATCACCGAGGGGGCCGCGATGATCCGGTCCAAGGGTGAAGCGGGCACCGGTGACGTCTCCAACGCCACCACCCACATGCGCAAGATCCGGGCCGAGATCTTGCGCTTGCAGAACCTCCCTTCCGATGAGCTGTACGTCGCGGCCAAGGAGTTGCAGGCGCCTTACGAGCTGGTTCGCGAGGTCGCCGAGGCGGGCAAGCTGCCCGTGGTGCTGTTCACGGCAGGAGGCATCGCCACGCCCGCCGACGCGGCGATGATGATGCAGCTCGGAGCCGAGGGCGTGTTCGTCGGTTCCGGCATCTTCAAGTCGGGCAACCCCGCGCAGCGCGCCGAGGCCATCGTCAAGGCGACCACCTTCTACGACGACCCCGACACCATCGCCAAGGTCTCCCGTGGACTGGGGGAGGCCATGGTCGGCATCAACGTCGACGACCTCCCGCAGCCCCACCGGCTCGCCGAGCGCGGTTGGTGACGACGCGGGTCAAGTTCGAACGCCACCGCTGCCGCGTGCGGCTCGATGTCGCACCTGGCTGATGGCGAACGCGGCTGCCGTTGGGCATGTCTGGCGTCGGGTAAGGGTGAGGCAGGTCGACCCCGGTTGAATGGCAGGTGAGGTCGCGCCGGGCGTGAGTTGGCGCCGAGCCTGGTTCCTCGGGCAGGGGGAGTGGCGCGAGGGCGGTGCGCGGTTGCGGATGCGGTTGCAGATGCCGTCAGTGCGACCGGTCGGCCGGCTGGTTGGCCTTTCCTTCCTGTCGCCCCCTCCGCCCTCTCTCGCGCCCCGCGAGTCGCACCGCACCTTCCTCGGCCGCGCCGAGCCTTCTCCACCCGAGCCTTCTTCAAGCGGGCCCTCTCCGGCCACGCCTCGTCGCGAGGCGGCTGCTGGGGCGGGGCGGGGCCGATGGCGGGCCCCGTTGGGGGATCGGGGGAGTTGGCGCTAATT
>NZ_JBQGCX010000977.1:0-11943 GCF_052038725.1 Actinosynnema sp. | reverse complement strand
TCGGGTCGGGCAGGGCGAGCACCCTGACCCAGCCGGGGAGCCTGCTCTCCGGGAGCATCCGGTCGAGCACGGGGTCGGCGACGATCCCCCGGTAGGCACGCTGCCAGGACTCCACGTTGATCCTGGCGATCTCCGGCGCGTCGTCGGGCGACCCGGCCCGCACGGTCCACTGCATCCGCGCAGACTGCCCGACCGGTGGCGCGCGGCGCTAGGGATTCGGCGAAGCGCTGGGGCAGGCGGTGCAGACGTACCCCGCGTACCGCGTCTTCTTGGCCGTCACCCAGGTCCGCCGGAAGCGCTCGGGGTCCAACTGGTGGAACCGGGTGCTGACGACGTCCCGGAACAGCCCGTCCGAGACCACCAGCACGAGGTCCCCGTCCGCGGCGGCGAGGGCGCGCCGCACCACGGGGGCGTCGAGCAGCCTGCACGTGCGGATGGGCGTCTCCCCCACCAGCCCGTAGCGGCCACCGGCGAGCGGCCCGCAGTGCATGGCCAGCCGCACCCGCAGCGGGGTGCCCGCGGCGCGCAGGGCGGCCAGCCCGTCGCGCAGCCGCTCGGTGAACCGGGCGACGACCCAGGCGGTGTCGGTGTCGGCGGGCAGGACGGCCAGCTCGCCGTCGCCGCGCACCTGCCGGTACCAGTCGCCCCGGTCGAGCCCGGAGCGGCGGGCGGCGTGCTCCATGACCTCGTCGAGCAGCGACTGCGCCCGCCCCTGCTCGTACCCGGAGAGCTTGCTGTAGCCCTCGACGTCGACCGCGAGAACCAGCCGGTAGACGAGGCCGTCGAGCGAGACCGGCCGTTCGACCGCCACGTCCACGACGGTCACGGCTTCTCCCCCGCCCGGCCGTGCCCGGTGGCGTCCCGGCCGTCCGCGAGCCGGTCCAGCCCGGCCCGGTCGACCACGGTGACGGACCGGTAGCCCAGGCTGATCAGCCCGCGGTCGCGCAGCACGCGCAGCTCCTTGCGGGTGGTGTCCTCCTCGGCGCCGATCAGGTCGGCGAGGTCCCCCTGGCTGAGCCCCAGGTCCAGCAGGACCCGGTTGCCCGGCCCCGCGAGGAAGGCGTCGGCCAGTTCGCCGAGCAGCCGGGCCAGCCGCACCAGCGTCGGGTACCCGGCGAAGTCGAGCCTGCGCCGGTCCGCCCACTTCAACGTCTGGATGATCATCCGGGTGAGGGCGAAGTGCGCGTCCGGGTTCGCCCGCAGGTACCCCCGGAACGCGGTGGCGCTGATCACCCTGCCGCGCCCCTGGACGCAGGAGGTGACCGTGGCGGACCGGCGCGAGCCGTCCATCGCCGCGATCTCGCCGACCAGGTCGCCGCCGACCTTGAGGCTGAACAGCGTCTCCCGCCCGTTCTCCTGGAGCCCGGTGGCCTTCACCAGCCCCTGGCGCAGCAGCACCACGTGCTCGGTCGCGTCGCCCTCGCGCATCAGCACCTCACGGCGCTTGAACGATCGCTCGATCCCCAGTTCGAGCAGCTCGGCCCGTGCGCGGGGCGGCAGCATGCTCATGAAAGTCCCCGCGGGCCAGTCCCCTGGGCGGGGCATCGGGTTCGCCACGGTCCACCTCCTCCGACTGCACGCACAGTCTGGTGCCGGAAGCGGCCGGGGAATTAGGGATTTCCCCGGAATGCCGCCCAACGCACCGGGAGGTGGGGGTCGAACGGCCCGACGCCGAACGTGGGACGGGGCCGGTCCCGCGCGTGACCGGAAGGGTCGCACGCCGGACCGGCCCCGTGACCGGTGTTCTGCGGTCTGGCCGCTCAGCCCAGGTGGCGGGACCACCAGTCGAGGGCAGCCGCGAAGCGCTGCTGGCGGTGGCGGGGCTTGCCCGAGCGGGTGAGCTCGTGGCCCTCGCCGGGGAACAGCAGCATCTCGGCGGGCGCGCCGTTGCGGCGCAGCGCGACGTACATGCGCTGGGCCTGCTCGACCGGGCAGCGCCAGTCGTGCTCGGAGTGCACCACCATGAACGGGATGCTGATCTTGTCCGCGTACGTCAGCGGGCTCATCCGCAGCTGGGCCTCGGGGTCCGGGCCGCAGTAGGCGTCGGCGAAGTACCAGCCGATGTCGGACGCGCCGGTGAACGAGTCCCAGGCGTTGACGGCGCGCTCGCTCCAGGCCGCGCGGAAGCGCTCGCCGTGGTGGGCGGACAGCCACGAGGTCATGAAGCCGCCGTAGGAGCCGCCCATGACGCCGACGCGCCCGGCGTCCAGGTCGGGGCGGGCCAGCGCGGTGTCGAGGGTGGCCAGGACGTCGTCGACGTCGACGGTGCCGAACGCGCCGATGACGGCCCTGCCGTGCGCCTGGCCGTACCCGGCCGAGCCGCGCGGGTTGGGCAGCACGACCGCGTAGCCCGCGGCGGCGTGCACCCTGGCCTCGTCGAAGAAGCCCCAGCCGTAGTACATGAACGGGCCGCCGTGCACGGACAGCACCACCGGGTGCGGGCCCTCGCCCTCGGGCAGCACGACCCAGCCGTGCACCGGGTAGCCGTCGGGGGCGGAGCCGGTGAGCTCCTCGACGCGCGCCTTGGGCAGGTCGGGGGCGAAGTCGGCGAGCAGCCCGCCGCCGACGCGCACGACGCGGGCCGGGCTCTCGGTGTCGGAGATCGCGGCCACGACCACGTCGCCGTCCGCCGCGAACGCCTTGACCTCGGCCTTCTCGCCCGCGAGCAGCTCGGTGCCCGCGAGGTCGACCCGGTCGGCGTCGAGCGGGACGCGACGCAGCTCGACGGCGCCCCGGTTGCGGACCGCGACGAGCACGCCGTCGCCGGTCACGACGGGCGCGCCCGCGGCCTTCTCGCAGTCGACGGTCTCGACGTCGGTGAGCCTGCGCAGCTCGTCGCCGCGCGCCAGCCACAGGCCGAGGTTGCGGGCGACGCCGCTGTCCTCGGGGTTGTCCAGGCCGTAGAACAGGACGCCGCCGTCGGCCAGCGGCACCGGGTCGCCCGCCGCGCCGGGGGCGCGCACGAGCAGCTCGGGGGCCGCGCCGCCCTCGGCGGGCACGCTGTAGAGGTCGTCCCGGTGGGTCTCGGCGGCGCCGAGGTCGCGGGGCGCGGAGAACACCAGACGGGCGCCGTCGGCGGTCCACGCGGGGGCGCCGAGGTCGTGGGAGCCGTCGGTCAGCTCGACCGGGTCGGCCCCGGCGACCAGCGCGTCCACCACGAACAGGCGGGGGCGGCGGTCGCCGGTGAAGCCGAGGTCGTCGACGCGGTAGTCGAGCCGGGTGATGTGGCGCGGGGCCTCGGCGTCGGGGCCGGGCGCGACGCCGTCGGCCTCGGAGCCGTAGCGGCCGGGCTCGGGCACGCGCGCGGTGTACGCGAGGCGGGTGGAGTCGGGCGACCAGACGGGGGCGCCCGCGCCGAGCGGGGCGTCGGTGACGCGGCGGGCGTCACCGCCGTCGGCGGCCATGACGTGCACCTGCGGCGGCTTGCCCGACTCGGCGACGCGCAGGAACGCGACCCAGCGCCCGTCCGGGGAGATCCGGGGGGCCGAGTCGCGTTCCGCCCACGTCCACTGCCGCGCCCCGCTCCCGTCGAGCGGGAGCCGGTGCAGGGAACCTCGGTAGGTGTTGGTCTCCGCGTCGGGGCGGGCCGTGTTCACCAGGACGAGGTCACCTCGCACCGAGAGGGAGCCTGGCAGGTCGAGCAGTCGCAAGTCATCGGGGCGCACGGGTCAGGACGCTACCCCAATGTTCTTAGCAAAGCTCACGACACTTGTTGACACTCACAGAGCGCTACCCCTCGACCGGCTGCTTGACCGCCTCGGGGTGCCGCTTCACCTTGATCAGGCTCGCCACCGTCGTGATGACCAGCACGCCGACGATCACCGACAGCGACAGCCCGATGCCGATCGTCGGCACGCCGAACGGCTCGCCGCCGTTGAGGAACGGCAGCGAGTTGGTGTGCAGCGCCTCCAGGATCAGCTTCACGCCGATGAAGCCGAGGATCACCGACAGGCCGATCGACAGGTAGACGAGCTTGGCGAGCAGGCCGCCGAGCAGGAAGTACAGCTGGCGCAGGCCCATCAGCGCGAACGCGTTCGCGGTGAAGACCAGGAACGGCTCCTTGGTCAGGCCGAAGATCGCCGGGATCGAGTCGAGCGCGAACAGCAGGTCGGTGGAGCCGATGGCGATCATCACGATGAACATCGGCGTGACGTACCGCTTGCCGTCGATCCGGGTGAACGACTTGGAGCCGTGGTACTCGTCGGTGACCGGCAGGAACCTGCGCACCATGCGCAGCCCGGCGTTCTCCTTGAACTCCTCGTCCTCGTCCTCGCCGCGCGCCAGCTTGTAGCCGGTGTAGATCAGGAACGCGCCGAACAGGTAGAACACGGCGGAGAACCGCTCGATGAGCGCGGCGCCCGCCGCGATGAAGCCGCCCCGGAGCACGAGCGCCATCAGGATGCCGATCAGCAGCACCTTGTGCTGGTGGATCGCGGGCACCTTGAAGGTGGTCATGATGATCAGGAAGATGAAGAGGTTGTCGACGCTGAGCGAGTACTCGGTGATGTACCCGGCGAAGAACTCGCCCGCCGGGGTGCCGCCCTCGAAGTACCAGATGCCCGCGCCGAACAGCACCGCCATCGCCACGTAGAAGACGACCCAGCGGCCCGCCTCGGCGATGGAGACCTCGTGGGGGTGGCGGTCGACCACGAACAGGTCGATCGCGAGCAGGATCAGCAGACCCGCGATCGTGGCCAGCCACAACCACACGGGAACAGTCATGAGACACCCTCCGGCACATAGCGCGCACGCCAATGACCGGAGGTCTCCTCCGTCTGCGAAGAACCGCGTCGCAGACCAGCGGCACCGGGAGCCCGACGCTGGACTCCGTGCTGACGACACCGCCGTTTTAGGGAGTACTCCCCTCCACAATGCGGTAATCATCCACCACGGGCGCGCGAAAAAGCCAGCCGGGGTGAGGTGCGGCACCCAACGGCCGTTTTACGACCCAGCGCGGCCTTTGCGCCGCTATGTCCGGATTGCTCGTTTCGCACCGTATCAGAATCGGCCGTCCGGCGCACCCCCGACGATCTCCCGGAGCTGAGAACCGCAGGCCAGGTCCGTCGCGTGCTCTCAGGTGAACGCCCTTAAGGTCGAAGGGGTGGCCATCCCTTCCCGCCTTCGCGGCAGGTGGTCGCTCCCCGCGCTGGTCGTGCTCGTCGCCTTGATCGGTGGCGTTGTCGTCTGGACGCGCGGGGGCGACGACCCGCCGCAGGTGCACACCCGTGACGCGGTGATCGACGTCCCGGAGGCCCCCGGCAGCGACCGGGCCCTCCAGATCGACACCACCCTCTACCTGCCCGAGAAGACCCCGGCTCCGGCGATCCTGCTCCCGCACGGATTCGGCGGCAGCAAGAACAGCGTGGCCACCGAGGCGACCGAGCTGGCCCAGCGCGGCTTCGTCGTGCTGACCTACTCGGCCCGCGGCTTCGGCCGCAGCACCGGACAGATCTCGCTCAACTCGGTCAACCACGAGGTCAACGACGCCAAGCGCCTGCTCGACTGGCTCGCGACCCGCCAGGAGGTCATGACCGACGCCCCCGGCGACCCGAGGGTCGGCGTCACCGGCGGCTCCTACGGCGGCGCGCTCGCGCTGTCCCTCGCAGGCGTCGACCCGCGCGTGGACGCCATCGCGCCCACCATCACGTTCAACGACCTCGCCTCCGCCCTGCTGCCGAACCACGGCGCCACCGGCGAGGCGGTCGACACCCGCACGCCCACGCCCGGCCCGTCCGGCGACGCGGGCGTGTTCAAGCGCTCGTGGTCCGGCCTGTTCTTCTCCGCCGGCCTCGGCGGCGGGAACATGTCCGGCCCCACGCAGGAGGCCCCCGAGGCCGGTCAGGACGACGACGACCAGCAGGTCGGCGCCGCCGCGACCGCCGCCCCCGAGGGCTCGGCGACCGCGGGCGCCGCGACCGGGCAGCCCGGCCAGGGCCAGCAGCCCGGCCAGGGCAGGGGCGCGGCCCCGCTCAACGGCACCTGCGGCCGGTTCGCCGAGGACGTGTGCGCGGCGTACAACGAGATCGCCACGACCGGCACCGCGAGCCAGGCGTCCCTGGACGTGCTGCGCCGGGGCTCGCCCTCCGAGCTGACCGGCCGGATCACCCAGCCGACCATGATCGTGCAGGGCGAGCAGGACACCCTGTTCGGCCTCGACCAGGCCGACGCCAACGCCAGGCAGATCGCCGCGACCGGCGCCAAGGTCAAGGTCGTCTGGTACGCGGGCGGCCACGACGGCGGCTCCCCCGGCCCCGAGCTGCGCGGCCAGATCGCCGACTGGATGGACTTCCACCTCAACGGCGCGGGCACCGACCCCGGCACCACGTTCCAGTACGCGGTGCAGGGCGCGTTCCGCAGCAGCGGCTCGGTCGCGCTGCGCGACGTGGTCGCCCCGGCCTACCCCGGTCTCGGCGGCCAGGCCGCGGTGAACCGGCAGGACGTGGCGCTGACCGGCCGCGAGCAGGCCGTGATCAACCCGGCGGGCGGCAACCCGGCGTCGGTGAGCAGCCTGCCCGGTCTGGGCGCGGCGGTCAGCCGGTCCAGCTCGCTCTCCAGCAGGCTCACGATCGACATGCCCGGTCAGACGGCCGTGTTCACCAGCGAGGCGCTGACCTCGCAGCTGCTGGTGACCGGCGCGTCCACGGTGCGGCTGAGGATCGCCGCCGTGCCCGGCGAGGCGGTGCCCGAGGGCGGCGCGGTGCTGTTCGCGAAGCTGTACGACGCCGACGCGAACGGCGGCAAGGTGCTGCCCGGCTCGGCCGTGGCCCCGTTCCGGGTGCCCGAGCTGCCCGCCGACGGCACGCCCGTCGAGGTGTCGGTGTCGCTGCCGGGCGTGGTGCGCCCGGTGGAGAGCGGGCACCGGCTGCAGCTGGCCGTGTCGACCACCGACCAGTCGTTCGCCAACGCGCAGGAGCCCGCCGTCTACCGGATCGCGCTCGCCGACGGCGACACCGGGAACGTGCAGGTCCCGGTGGTGACCGGCTCGAACAAGGTCAGCGAGGTGCCCGCCGACGCGCTGTGGGGCATCGCGGGCGTGCTCGCCCTGTCCGCCATCGCGGCCGTCGTCGCGTGGTTCCGGCGCAGGCTGGCCACCGACCTCGACCCGGAGCTGGCCGAGGTCCCGCTGGTCATCAAGGGCCTGAAGAAGTCCTACCCCGGTGGCCTGACCGCCGTGAACGACCTGTCGTTCCGGGTGGAGCACGGCCAGGTGCTGGGCCTGCTCGGCCCCAACGGCGCGGGCAAGACCACGTCGCTGCGGATGCTGATGGGCCTGATCCAGCCGACCGAGGGCGAGATCAGGGTGTTCGGGCACAGGATCACGCCCGGCGCACCGGTGCTCTCCCGCATCGGCTCGTTCGTGGAGGGCTCCGGCTTCCTGCCGCACCTGTCCGGCAAGGCCAACCTGGAGCTGTACTGGTCGGCGACCGGCAGGCCGCTGGAGCAGGCGCACTTCGACGAGGCGCTGGAGATCGCGGGCCTGGGCAAGGCGGTGCACCGCAAGGTGCGCACCTACAGCCAGGGCATGAGGCAGCGGCTCGCGATCGCCCAGGCGATGCTCGGGCTGCCGGACCTGCTGGTGCTGGACGAACCCGCCAACGGGCTCGACCCGCCCCAGATCCACGCCATGCGCGACGTGCTGCGGCGGTACGCGGCGGCCGGTCGCACGGTGCTGGTGTCCAGCCACCTGCTCGCCGAGGTCGAGCAGACGTGCAGCCACGTGGTGGTCATGCACAAGGGCGCCCTGGTCGCGGCGGGTCCGGTCGAGGAGATCGCGACCGGCAGCGGCGAGGCCACCTTCCGGGTCGACCGGCCCGAGGAGGCGGCGGAGGTCCTGCGGTCCCTCGACGGGGTGCTGGAGGTCCAGGTCGACGGCGAGCAGGTGCACGCGGCGCTGAACGGCACCCCGCGCGCCGAGGCGCTGCAGGCGCTGGTGGCGGCCGGGGTCTCGGTCGACCAGGCCGGGCCGCGCAGGCGGCTCGAGGACGCGTTCCTGGAGTTGGTGGGCGAATGAGCGACGACAAGGCGAGCCCGACCACGTCGGGCGTGGACCCGCGGGACAACGGGGTGCACACCGACCCGCACGGGGCGAGCGACCTGGCCGAGGCGGTCAGGGCCGAGCGGCCGGGCGTCGAGGCGGACGGGTCGCGGACCGGGTACCGGGCCTCGCGGACGCTGCCGATCCGGGTCGAGCTGGTCAGGCAGCTGCTGCGGCGGCGGACCCAGCTGGTGCTCGGGTTCCTGGTGCTGCTGCCGGTGATCCTGGTGGTGGCGTTCGAGCTGGGCGAGGACGCGCCGAACCGCCGGTCCGGCGGGTTCGTCGACCTGGCCACGGCGAGCGGGGTGAACTTCGTCGTCCTGACGCTGTTCGTGTGCTCCAGCTTCCTGCTGCCGATGATCGTGGCCCTGTTCTTCGGGGACACGATCGCCAGCGAGGCGTCCTGGTCCAGCCTGAAGTACCTGCTGGCCGCGCCGATCCCCCGGCACCGGCTGCTGCGGCGCAAGGCCGCGGCCTCCGGCATCCTGTCGGTGCTGTCGCTGCTGGTGCTCCCCGGCACCGCGCTGCTGGTCGGCGTGATCTGGTACGGGGCGGGCGAGCTGGTCAGCCCCACCGGCGAGGCCGCGCCGTTCGCGGACGGCGTGCTCGGCGTGTTCCTGGCGGTCTGCTACATCTCGGTGCAGCTGTTCTGGGTCGCCGGGCTGGCGCTGTACCTGTCGGTGTCCACGGACGCGCCGCTGGGCGCGGTCGGCGGGGCGGTGCTGGCGTCGATCCTGTCGCAGATCCTGGACCAGATCACGGCGCTGGAGGACCTTCGGAACTACCTGCCCACGCACTACGCGCTGGCGTGGATGGACCTGCTGTCCACCGACATCGACTGGTCGCAGATGGCCAAGGGGGTGTTCTCCGCGCTGGCCTACGGGGCGCTGTTCTCGTTCCTGGCGGCGCGGAAGTTCAGCACCAAGGACATCACCAGCTGATCGCGTGACGCGCGGGGGCCCGTCGGGATTCGTCCCGGCGGGCCCCTCGTCGTTCGCGGGTCGGGCTACTTCAGGCCCGCCGCGTCCATGCCGCGCAGCTCCTTCTTCAGGTCCGCGATCTCGTCGCGCAACCTGCCCGCCAGCTCGAACTGGAGCTCGCGGGCCGCGTTCATCATCTGGTCGGTGAGCTGCTGGACCAGGTCGGCCAGCTCCGCCCGCGCCATCGAGCCGACGTCGCGGCCCGCCAGCACGCCCGACGAGCCCGCCTTGCCCGGCTCGCCCGCCGCCCGCTTGCCGCGCGTGGCGTTGCGGCCGGAGCCGCCGGGGGCCACGTCGTCCTCGGCCTCGGCGTAGACCTGCTCCAGGATGTCGGTGATCTTCTTGCGGAGCGGCTGCGGGTCGATGCCCCGCTCCTCGTTGTAGGCGACCTGCTTCGCGCGCCTGCGGTTGGTCTCCTCGATCGCGTTGCGCATCGAGTCGGTCACCCGGTCGGCGTACATGTGGACCTCGCCCGAGACGTTGCGGGCCGCGCGGCCGATCGTCTGGATGAGGCTGGTCGTGGAGCGCAGGAAGCCCTCCTTGTCCGCGTCCAGGATCGCCACCAGGGACACCTCGGGCAGGTCGAGGCCCTCGCGGAGCAGGTTGATGCCCACCAGCACGTCGTAGTCGCCGAGCCTGAGCTGCCTGAGCAGCTCGACGCGGCGCAGGGTGTCGATGTCCGAGTGCAGGTAGCGGACCCGGATGCCCAGTTCGAGCAGGTAGTCGGTGAGGTCCTCGGCCATCTTCTTGGTCAGGGTGGTGACCAGCACCCGCTCGTCGCGCTCGGCGCGCGCCCTGATCTCGTGCACCAGGTCGTCGATCTGGCCCTCGGTGGGCTTGACCACCACCTGCGGGTCCACCAGGCCGGTGGGGCGGATGACCTGCTCCACGAACTCGCCGCCCGCCTGGCCGAGCTCGTAGTTGCCGGGCGTGGCCGACAGGTAGATCGTCTGGCCGACCCGGTCCGCGAACTCCTCCCAGGTCAGGGGGCGGTTGTCCAGCGCGCTGGGCAGGCGGAAGCCGTGGTCGACCAGGTTGCGCTTGCGGGAGGCGTCGCCCTCGTACATGGCGCCGATCTGCGGCACGGTCACGTGCGACTCGTCGATGACCAGCAGGAAGTCGTCCGGGAAGTAGTCGATCAGGGTCGCGGGGGCGCTGCCCGCGTCGCGGCCGTCGATGTGCCGCGAGTAGTTCTCGATGCCGGAGCAGAAGCCGACCTGGCGCATCATCTCGATGTCGTAGGTGGTGCGCATCCGCAGCCGCTGGGCCTCCAGGAGCTTGCCCTGCCGCTCCAGGTCGGCCAGGCGGTGCTCCAGCTCCGCCTCGATGCCCTTGATCGCCAGCTCCATGCGCTCCGGACCGGCCGCGTAGTGGGTGGCGGGGAAGATCCGCAGCTCCTGGACCTCCTTGACCACGTCGCCGGTCAGCGGGTGCAGGTAGTACAGGCGGTCCACCTCGTCGCCGAAGAACTCGACCCGGATGGCCAGCTCCTCGTACGAGGGGATGATCTCGACCGTGTCGCCCCTGACCCGGAACGTGCCCCGGTTGAACGCGATGTCGTTGCGGGCGTACTGCACGTCGACCAGCGCGCGCAGCAGCACGTCGCGGTCGACCTCGCCGCCCACCCGCAGCGGGATGGAGCGGTCCAGGTAGGCCTGGGGGGTGCCGAGGCCGTAGATGCACGACACCGAGGCGACCACGATGACGTCGCGCCTGGTCAGCAGGCTCATCGTGGCGGAGTGGCGGAGCCGCTCGACGTCCTCGTTGACCGAGGAGTCCTTCTCGATGTAGGTGTCGCTCTGCGGGATGTACGCCTCGGGCTGGTAGTAGTCGTAGTAGCTGACGAAGTACTCGACCGCGTTCTCCGGGAACAGGTCCCGCAGCTCGTTGGCCAGCTGCGCGGCCAGGGTCTTGTTGGGCGCCATCACCAGCGTGGGCCGCTGCACCTTCTCCACCAGCCACGCCGTGGTCGCCGACTTGCCGGTGCCGGTCGCGCCCAGCAGCACCACGTCCCGCTCGCCACCGCGCAGCCTGCGCTCCAGCTCCGCGATGGCCGCGGGCTGGTCACCGGAGGGCGTGAACTCGCTGACCACGCGGAACTCGCCCGCCGAGCGGGGGATGTCGCTGACGGGGCGGTGCGCCGAGTGCGCCTTGACCGGGGTTTCCGGGGCCTGGGTGTCCGAGGGGGTGGTAGCCACGAGCCAAAGGTACGCCGGGGGACCGACAGTTCCCGGTCCCCCGGCGCGCGCGTCCGGGTCGTTCGGCTGGGTCAGCCGCCCGCGTCAGTCGCCGCAGGAGCAGCAGTCGCAGCAGTCGCAACCGCCCTTCTTGCAGTCCCCCGTGCACCGGCAGCACTCCAAGCACTCGCCGCCGTCGCACCCGTCCGAGCACCCGCTGCGCGGCTTGCCGCTCCACGGGCCGGGCAGGGGGTCGCGGCAGCAGGTCTGGCAGGTGGCGCACTGGTAGAACGCGGCCAGGCAGCCCAGGAGCAGGCCCCGGCTGGCGGGCGGCTCGGTCAGCCTCGGCCACGCCCACAGGAAGCTGCCGGGCTCCGGGGGCACCCCGCCGCCGCCCTCGCCGCCGCCACCGCCGGGCGGCTCGTCGGGCGGGTCGGTCGGCGGCCGGTCGCCGGGGCCGTCGTGACCGGGGCCGTCGTGACCGGGCGGCGCGTGCGCGACGGGGGCGTGCTCGCCGTAGCCGGGCAGGCCGGGGCGCGGGTGCTCGTGGCCCCCGTGCGCGTGCTCGTCGCCGAACGCCCGCCCCACCGCGCGCCGCAGCTCGTGCACCAGCAGGGCGTGCACCAGCGCGCCGTCGGTCAGCTCGACCTCGCGCAGCGCCAGCTCCACGCCGAGCACCGCGTCGTCGCACAGCCGCCGCGCCTCGGCGGGGCTGACGCCGGTGGCGAGCAGCGGGTTCCACGCGCCAGCC
>NZ_JBQGCX010000976.1:0-3114 GCF_052038725.1 Actinosynnema sp. | reverse complement strand
GTCGCCCGGCTCGCCACCAGCTCCGCCGGGGTGCCCTCGAACACCACCCGCCCGCCGTCGTGCCCGGCCCCCGGCCCCAGGTCGATGATCCAGTCCGCGTGCGCCATCACCGCCTGGTGGTGCTCGATCACGATCACCGACTTGCCCGAGTCCACCAGCCGGTCCAGCAGCCCGAGCAGCTGCTCCACGTCCGCCAGGTGCAGCCCGGTGGTCGGCTCGTCCAGCACGTACACCTCACCGCTGCCCGCCATGTGCGTGGCCAGCTTGAGCCGCTGCCGCTCGCCGCCGGACAGCGTGGTCAGCGGCTGCCCCAGGCTCAGGTACCCCAGGCCCACGTCCGCGAGCCGCTTGAGGATCGCGTGCGCGGCGGGCACCCGCGCCTCGCCCTCGCCGAAGAACCCGAGCGCCTCGCCGACCGGCATGGCCAGCACCTCGCTGATGTCGCGCCCGCCCAGCCGGTGCTCCAGCACCTGCGCCTGGAACCGCTTGCCCTCGCAGTCCTCGCAGGTGCTCGCCACGCCCGCCATGATCGCCAGGTCGGTGTAGGTGACGCCCGCGCCGTTGCAGGTCGGGCAGGCGCCCTCGGAGTTCGCGCTGAACAGCGCGGGCTTGACCCCGTTGGCCTTGGCGAACGCCTTGCGGATCGGCTCCAGCAGCCCCGTGTAGGTGGCCGGGTTGCTGCGCCGCGAGCCCTTGATCGGGGCCTGGTCCACCGGGATCACCCCGTCCCGCTTGGCGAGCGAGCCGTGGATCAGCGAGGACTTGCCCGAGCCCGCCACGCCCGTCACGGCCACCAGCACCCCCAGCGGCACGTCCACGTCCACGCCCTTGAGGTTGTGGGTGGCCGCGCCCCGGATCTCCAGCCTCCCGCTGGCCGCGCGCACCGAGTCCTTGACCTTCGAGCGGTCGTCCAGGTGCCTGCCGGTGGTGGTGCCGCTGGCCCGCAGGCCCGCCACGTCGCCCTCGAAGCACAGCGTCCCGCCCGCCGAGCCCGCGCCGGGACCGAGGTCCACGACGTGGTCGGCGATCGCGATCACCTCGGGCTTGTGCTCCACCACCAGCACCGTGTTGCCCTTGTCCCGCAGCCGAAGCAGCAGGTCGTTCATCCGGCGGATGTCGTGCGGGTGCAGCCCGGCGGTGGGCTCGTCGAACACGTACGTGACGTCGGTGAGCGAGGACCCCAGGTGCCGCACCAGCTTCACCCGCTGCGCCTCACCGCCGGACAGCGTGCCCGCCGGCCGGTCCAGGCTCAGGTAGCCCAGGCCGATCTCGGTGAACGAGTCCAGGGTGTGCCGCAGCTTCTCCAGCAGCGGCGCGATCGACGGCTCGGCCAGCCCGGCGACCCACTCGGCGAGGTCGCTGATCTGCATCGAGCACGCGTCGGCGATCGACTTGCCCGCGACCTTCGAGGACCGGGCCTCGGGGCTGAGCCGGGTGCCGTCGCACTCGGGGCAGGTGGTGAAGGTGACCGCGCGCTCCACGAACGCCCGCACGTGCGGCTGCATCGCCTCGACGTCCTTGGTCAGGAACGACTTCTGGATGCGGGGGATCAGGCCCTCGTAGGTCAGGTTGACGCCGTCGACCTTGATCTTCGTGGGCTCGCGGTGCAGCAGGTCGTGCATCTCCTTCTTGGTGAACTTCCGGATCGGCTTGTCCACGTCGAAGTAGCCGCACCCGGCGAAGATCCGCCCGTACCAGCCCTCGGTGCTGAAGCCGGGCACGGTCAGCGCGCCCTGCGCCAGCGACTTGGAGTCGTCGTAGAGCGCGGTGAGGTCGAAGTCGGTGACCGAGCCACGGCCCTCGCAGCGCGGGCACATGCCGCCCAGCCGGTTGAACGTGGCCTTCTCGGACTTGGTGCGGTTGCCCCGCTCGACGGTGACCGCGCCGCTGGCGCGCACCGAGGCGGTGTTGAACGAGTACGCGCTGGGCGGGCCGATGTGCGGCTTCCCGAGGCGGCTGAACAGGATGCGCAGCATGGCGTTCGCGTCGGTGGCGGTGCCGACGGTGGAGCGCGGGTCGGCGCCCATGCGCTGCTGGTCCACGATGATCGCGGTGGTGATGCCGTCGAGCACGTCCACGTCCGGGCGGCCCAGGTTCGGCATGAAGCCCTGCACGAACGCGCTGTAGGTCTCGTTGATCAGCCGCTGCGACTCGGCGGCGATCGTGCCGAACACCAGGGACGACTTGCCCGACCCGGACACGCCGGTGAACACGGTCAGCCTGCGCTTGGGCAGCTCGACGTGGATGTCCTTGAGGTTGTTCTCGCGGGCCCCGTGCACGCGGATCAGGTCGTGCCCGTCGGCGGGGTGACCGGACGTCGGGGGCGTGGTGGCCTGCTGGGCTGCGGTGCGCTTGGCGGCGTTCACGGCGGTCATGCTAGGCCCGACCCCCGACACCCGCTTCTCCGTTCCTGATCGATCCGCAGGGGTTCCCGCCCCGCCCCTTGACAGGGCGGGAACCCCTCGGCTCTCTCAGTCCACCTCGGGGTGGTTCTCCACGTCGCACCACCGCAGCAGCCCGGCGATGCGCGGCTGCCCGTCGTGCCTCCACACCATCGACGCGCCGATCATCGCGCCGGGCGCGGCGATCCGGCTCGCGCCGAGCCCGGCCAGCTCCCGCGAGACCTGCCAGAACTCCTCGCCGACCGCGCCGAGGCCCACGTTCTGCAGGTGCTCGGCGTACGGCCGCACCGCGTCCACGGCGGCGGCCAGCGAGGGCACCACGACCAGCCGCGCCACCCGGTTGCCCGCGCCGCTGAGCGGCAGCAGCGCGTCGTCCAGCACGACGGTCCAGTCGGTGTCGCCCTCGGAGACCCACACCCCGGCGTCCGCGCTGGACGCGGCGCGCCAGCCCGCCAGGAGCCTGCGGTGCTCGACGATCACCGCGTCCTCGCGCGGCACCTCGCCGGGCGGGAAGTCGGCGGCGGCGGCGCGCATCGCCTCGGCGACCCGGCCCGCGAGCGCGTTGGCCTCCTCGCGGCCTGCCTCCACCAGGTACACCTGCGGGGACAGGCAGGCGTGCTGGTTGAGCTCGCTGGTGTCGGCGGCGATGCGGCGGGCGACCTCGGCGGCGCCGTTCGCGGCGAGGTAGGCGCGCGAGATCACGCCGAACGAG
>NZ_JBQGCX010000975.1:0-2379 GCF_052038725.1 Actinosynnema sp. | reverse complement strand
CGGCGTGGTCACCACCTGGCTGCGCCAGGCGGTCCGCGAGAAGGTCGACACCAGCATCGACACCACCGACGAGGCCGACGAGGTCTCCGCGCGCGAGTCCGACGCCGTCGTGGACGCCACCCCGGCCTCCTCCGCGATCGTCGCCCCGCCGCTCGACGCCAAGCAGGACAGCAAGAACTGACACCGGCCGCCACGGCCGTCCGGGCGACACCGGCCTGGGGTTGGCAACTGTGAACAACGCCGACTCCAGGCAGTGACGCGCGGCTCACATGACGCGGGGTACGCTGCGCCCTCGCTGAACTTTGTCAACTACCAGGAGACGGACGGACCGTGGCACCTCCGGCCGGGCAAATCCGCCCCGCGAAGTACTTGGGCGCGTTTGTCCTCATCGTGGCCGTGCTGTACGCCTTGGTGTTTTTCACCGGCAACGGCTCGGCGATCCCCAAGCTCGGCATCGACCTCCAGGGCGGCACCCGCGTCACGCTGACCGCGCGAGCGCCCGACGGCAAGACGCCGACGGACGAGGCGCTCAACCAGGCCAGGACGCTGATCGAGACCCGCGTCAACGGCCTCGGCGTCTCCGGGGCGGAGGTGGTCCGGGACGGCAGCAACCTGGTCATCACGGTTCCCGGCTCCGACAGCGAGGGCGCGAAGAGCCTCGGCCAGACGGCCAAGCTGAACTTCCGCAAGGTCATCGGCGCCCCGCTGGCGAACCAGCCCGCGCCGAGCACCGAGACCCCGCCGTCGACCAGCGGCTCCCCGGCGCCCACCAGCGGCAGCCAGGCGCCCGCGTCCGGCACGAGCACCCCGCCGTCCGAGGGCGCCTCCGCGCCGTCGACGACCGGCCAGGGCCGCCCGGCTCCCGCGTACCGGCAGCAGCCCTCCAGCGACGCGGCCCAGCCCTCGCAGAGCGGCCAGCCGCAGCAGTCCGGCGCACCGGAGTCCGGGGCCCCGCAGTCCGACGCCCCGAACCCGGCGACCGACCCCTCGCAGGTCGACTGCCAGGCAGTGTTCCTCGGCAACTACTCCGAGGACACCACCAAGGCGATCACCGAGGCGCGCACCTGCCGCCAGGACGCCGCGCTCACCACGCTGGACGCCTCGACCGTGCAGCAGGCGCTGGCCGCCTTCACCTGCCCGACCACCGACCCGCTGCTGGGCAACGACGACCCGGCCCTGCCGCTGCTGACCTGCGACCAGGACCGCGTCACCAAGTACGTCCTCGGCCCGGTCAACCCGCCCGCCGACGGCAGCGTCCCGGACAGCGACTACTCCATGTACTCCCGGCTCACCGGTGAGGACATCGACAACGCGGTCTCCGGCACCGACCCGCAGGGCGCCGGCTTCGTGGTCAGCCTGACCTTCAAGGGCTCGGGCGGCGACAAGTGGGGCAAGTTCACCTCCGCCAACGTGAACCAGCAGGTCGCGGTGGTCCTGGACAGCCAGGTGGTGTCCGCCCCGAACATCAACGAGCCCATCCTCGGCGGCTCGACCCAGATCAGCGGCCAGTTCGGCCAGCGCGAGGCCGACAACCTGGCCAACGTGCTCAAGTACGGCTCGCTGCCGCTGTCGTTCGAGGCCTCCGAGGCCGAGACCGTGTCGGCCACCCTGGGCCTGGCCTCGCTGGAGGCCGGTCTGATCGCCGGCGCCGTGGGCCTGTTCCTGGTGTTCCTGTACTGCGTCTTCTACTACCGCCTGCTCGGCCTGCTGACGATCCTGTCGCTGGTCCTGTCCGGCGTCATCGTCTACGCGGTCATGGTGCTCCTCGGGCGCGTCGTCGGCTTCACCCTCGACCTCGCGGGCATCGCCGGCCTGATCATCGCGATCGGCATCACCGCCGACTCGTTCGTGGTGTTCTTCGAGCGCCTCAAGGACGAGATGCGCGAGGGCCGCTCCTTCCGCTCGGCCGTCCCGCGCGCCTGGGTCCGCTCGCGCCGCACGATCCTGTCCGCCGACGCGGTCAGCTTCCTGTGCGCGATGATCCTGTACGTCATCGCGGTCGGCCAGGTGAAGGGCTTCGCCTTCACCCTCGGCGTGTCCACGGTGCTCGACCTGATCGTGGTCTTCCTGGTGACGCACCCGCTGGTCGCGATCATCTCGAAGTCCAAGTCGAAGTTCCTGAACAACCCCAAGGTCATCGGGCTCGGCGACGTCGCGCACGCGGCGCACCTCAAGGCCCCCAAGAGCACCGGCACCGCCGTGAAGGAGGCCTGACGTGTCGAGCACTCCGCGCAAGGCGAGCGTGTTCCAGCGCCTCTACGTCGGCAACGGCGCGTTCGACATCGTCGGCAAGCGCACGCGGTGGTACGGGATCTTCGGCGCCATCCTGGTGGCCTCGGTCCTGCTGGTGGTCTTCAAGGGCTTCAACCTCGGCATCGA
>NZ_JBQGCX010000974.1:0-2866 GCF_052038725.1 Actinosynnema sp. | reverse complement strand
ACCGTGCGCCCCAGGGACTCCGCCCTGGCGTGCACGTCGCGGGAGTACTCCCGCATCTCCTCCAGCGTGTCCGAGGCCAGGAACGCGCCGTCCGCGTACTGCGCCTGGAACTCGCGGGCCGACGCCGAGCGGCCCGCGCTGATGATCGTCGGCTTGGTCTCCGGGTGCGGCCGGGACTCGGCCTCGTCCAAGGTGAAGAAGTCGCTCTCGAACGAGACCGAGTGCTCGGTCCACAGCCGGTTGACGGCCTCGGTCCACTCGCGCGTCATGCGGTACCGCTCGGCGTGGCTCAGCTCGGCGTCCCACAGGCCGAACTGCGTGAACTCACCCGCGTAGGAGCCGTTGACGATGTTCATGCCCGCGCGCCCGCCGGAGATCTGCTGCAGCGTCGTGTACATCTTCGCCGCGATCGCCGGGTGGTGGACGTTGGCGTGCATGGTCGCCCACACCTGCACCCGGCTCGTGGCCTCGGCGAGCGCGGACATCATCGTCATCGACTCGAGGCTCTCGCCCCAGTGGTCGGTCGTGCCCCCGAAGCCCCGCCACTTCGCCATCGACATGATGAAGTCCAGGCCGATGTCCTCCGCGTGCAGTGCCGCCCGCTTGTTGTACTCGTAGGTGGCCTGCGGGTGGGGAGCCGTCGTGGACAGCATCCACCCGCCACTGCCGATGGGGAGGAAGATTCCGTAATCCTTGCGCGACATAGCGGGGCTTCGCCTTTCAGGTTGAGCGGTGGTGCCTAGGCACGCGTCAGGGCGCGGGCCAGATGAGCTGGTCGGCGTCGTACAGGCCCTCGACGACGCTGGTGTCGAAGTAGGTCTTCGCGGTCTCCTCGGTCACCGAAGCCGGCATGGCGTTCGCCTCCTTGAGGAAGGTCACCAGCGACGAGATGTGGCCCAGGTCGAGCGCGCCCAGTGCGACCGTCTTGGTCCGGGTGGCCTCGATCTCCGCCACCTCGGTCTTCCAGATCTTCTCCTGGTGCTTCGGGTCGTACGCGTCGCTCGCGCCGCCCGCCGCCTCGGTGGCGTAACCGACGCACTCGGAGACCTTGGCGTCGTCCGCGCAGTACTCGTACGCGTGGAAGCCCGCGCGCATGAAGTCCTGGGCCGCGGTCGGGTGCTTCGTCACGAAGTCCGGGTTCGCGGCCATGCCGCCGATGGAGCTGGGGATGCCGAAGGTGAACGGCCGCCAGACCGTGACATCCTTGTTCTGGGCCGCGAGCTGGTTCGGCTCGTTGGAGATGAAGCCGGTCAGCGCCTGGACCTCGCCGCGCGGCAGGACCGTCGCGTCGTAGCCGACCTTGACCTGCTGGACGGCGTCGTACTTGACCCCGGCCTTCTTCAGCATCGCCTCGACGCTGGTGGGCACCTTGCCCTTGTGGCCGAGGATCTTGCCCTCGAGCTGGGTCAGGTTGTTGACGTCCTTGTTGGTCATCAGGACGTCCAGGCCCGACGACGAGTACGCGCTGATGCCGACGATCTTCGAGCCCTCGCCCTCGACGCGCGCGCCGATGATCTCCTGCAGGGAGATCGGGGTGACCTGGACCTGACCGGCGGCCACCATGCGGGCGTTGCCCATGCTGTCGCCGGTGCCCGGCTGGATCTCGACGTCCAGGCACAGCGCCTTGAAGTAGCCGAGCTTGTCGGCGGCGATGTACTCCAGGATCGAGGCGGACGCCTGGTACTGGTAGCCCGTCAGGTAGACGATCTTCCCGGCGTCCTTGTTCTTCTGGCAGCGCTCGTCGGAGATCTGGCTGCCCTCCGCGACGTTCGCGGCAGGCGCGTTCTCGTTGCCGCTGGACGAGCTGTCGCTGCCGGCGAAGCAGCCGCTCGCCGCCAGCGCCACGCCCATGGCCGTGGTCAGTGCCAGGCCTGCGCGGGCAAGGGGGTGCCTCATAAGGGGTGCTCCTCGTGAAGGTGACATGCGGAACCCGCACCGGTGTGTGACCGGTGCTGGGGTGCAGCAGGTGTTTCCTTGCGAACCCGCCCTCGGGGTGGGCGGGGGTCTGGGGCGGCCTCCGGGGTGGGAGGCCGGGGCCCGCCTGCTCGGCGGGCCTCAGCTCGGGACTACTTGGCGCCCTGCTTGGTGGACTCGTGCCAGTGCAGGACCTTGCGCTCGACGGTGGTCACCACGAGCAGCAGCAGCGAGCCCATGACCGCCAGGATCGTGATCGAGGCGAAGACCATGTCGAGCCGGTTCATCGACGACGAGATGCTGATGATCGTGCCGAGGCCCAGCGAGGCGCCCGGCGCGGACATCTCGGCCACCACGGCGCCGACGATCGACAGCGGGAACGCGATGCGCAGCCCGGCGAAGATGTACGGCAGCGCGTTGGGGATGCGGATGCGCCAGAGCATCTCCCACCGGGAGGCCCGGACGGTCTGGTACACCTGGAGCACCGCGGGCGGCACGGACCGCAGACCCGTCGAGATGTTGATCAGCAGGGTGAAGAAGCAGATCAGCGCGGTCACGATCAGCTTGGGCTCGGGGCCGAAGCCGAAGGCCACCACCAGCACGGGGGCGATCGCGACCAGCGGGGTCACGTTCAGCACCACCGCGATCGGCATGACCGCCCTGCGGGCCACGCCCCACTCGCTGGTCAGCACCGCGAGCACGAACGCGGCGGTGAAGCCGATCAGCAGGCCGACCATGGCCTCCTGCAGCGTCCACCAGGCGTTGTCGAAGAACTTCGCGGGGTCCTTCGTGAGCGCCGCGCCCACCTTGTTGAGGTGGGGGAGCAGGTACGGCATGGTCTCCGCCGTCCGCTCCCACACGAAGCCCAGCACCACGAGCATCACGGCCAGCGGGGACCACACCTTGGGGTGCAGCGCGGCCTTGAGCTTGGACTGCCCCGGCTTGCGGGACG
>NZ_JBQGCX010000973.1:0-1996 GCF_052038725.1 Actinosynnema sp. | reverse complement strand
CGAGCTGGGGGATCTGCACGACCTGCTGACCGCGGGCTCGCAGCACCGCGTTCGCGCTGTCACCGCGACCGCGCGCCTGCGCGACGGCCTCGCGCCGGTCGATGACCGATGCCTCGGCAGCGCCGAGCTGCACGCTGTGCTGGACCGCGACCGCGACGGTGGCGGAGGTGAGCGCGGCGACCACGCACATCAGCGCGGTCGTCCACGGCAACCACCTGCGGACCGCCGCGTCAGCGCTGCCCTGCGCGGCCTGCTGGATGCTCGTGGTGGTCTGGTCGTGCACTGCCTCGCGCAACGCGCCGACCGGCGTCTCGTCGTGGTGGTCAGCCACTACCTTCCCCTCGTGGTGGTTGGTGCGGCCGGGGCCGCTGGATGTTGTGCGCGTCGAGCAGGGCCTCGGCGTGCGCGAGCACGACGCGGGTGTCCGCCAACTCGTCGGCGCACCGCCGGGCCTCCGCCTGCGCCTCGTCCCGTTCCTGGCGGGCGTCCGCCAGCGCCTCGGCGACCAGGTCGACCGACGCCTCAACGGCCGGGGGTGCCTGCGGCAGGACTGGCGCGGCCGGGCGGTCCATCCGCTTGAGCAGCGCGGGCCCGCCGATTCCGGCAACCGTGGTGATCAGCGCCAGCGCCAGCACCAGCCACGGGGGCCCATCCAGCGGCGGGCTCTGCGCCAAGCGCTCGACGTCGTCGACGAGCAGCCAGGAAACACGTAACGGGCCCACGGCCCTCCTTCTTGTTGCGCGCTCCCGAAGACGCGGGGGCGATGTGGTAGCGCGAGCGCCACGGCGGACGATGATCAAAATGACGCCGGGGGGCGATCAAGGAGATGCAGTGGGCACAGTGAGAAATGGGCGCCGGAACCTAGTGGCCGTAGTGGTCCTGACCTGCGCTGTTCTAGGAGTGGCCGGAGTGGCGGCAGCGGTCGGGGCCGGGGAGGACCCGCAGACGCCACCTGGCCTGGAAGTAACCGTGAGCAGCGCGCCGAGCAGCAGTTCCGCCACGTCGAGCCCGGTGCCGTCGAGCAGCACCAGCGTGGCGACGGAGACCAGCACCGTCCCGCAGCAGGACGTGGTGCCGCCGCAAGTCGCGCCCCAGGTGCAGACGCAGGTGCCCGCCGCGCCGAACACGGCAACGGAGCAACCGCAGCCGGTGCCGCCGCAGCCGCCGATCGCGACGACCCAGGTTCCGCCGCAGCCGCAGGAACCGCAGCCGCCCGCGCAGACTCCCCTGCCGCCGTCGCACCCGCTGTACTGCCTCAGCCCGGAGGACCCGACTCCGGGGTGTATCCCTCGCTGACGACCCGCACGCCGCCGTCCTCAGCCCTCACCTCGCCAGCGAGAAGCGAGGTGGGCTGAGGGCAGCGTGGCACGGAGAGCGCGGGGAGGAGGTCGGTCGCCTCCTGGATCGGGTGGGAGGCGTCGACCACGTGCACGGGGATCACCACGGGTGGAAGTCCGGGGACGGTCACGACTGCTCCCCGCGCACTGCCATCGACGCGCCCACCCGCCCGGTGCCCGCCGTGCGCCTGCACTGAAGGCTTACCCGGTGCTGGGACATGGCCTCGCCCGGCAAGTCGAACGGGCCCACGTCGAGGTACGAGATCGTCCAGCTCACCGGGACCACCTCGCCGAGCTGCTGGCCGTTGAGCATCACGCGCAGCTCGCCCGTGGTGTCGGCCGCGGAGACGCAGTGCACCACCTGCGCGATCATCTTCGGCTGCATCTTGTACTGCCAGCCGGTGTCGACCACGTCGGTGAACACCTCCTGCGTGGTGCCCGGCAGCGCGGACCAGGAGACCGCGCGCGTCGGCCAGGACAGCGACGGCCGCGCCAGGCCGACCCCGGACACCGCGTCGTCGGCCGCGAGCTGGTTGCCGCTGCGATCGGTCAGCGCCCAGTACTGGAGGCCGGGTCGCGCGAAGTACGTGTAGAGCACCGGCGCCCCACCTTCGCGGCGCAGACTCACGACCTGCCGCCCCTGGCTGTCGGGCCCCGCG
>NZ_JBQGCX010000972.1:0-1719 GCF_052038725.1 Actinosynnema sp. | reverse complement strand
GCGGCCGCGGCGGCCGGGTTCTTGCTTAATCTCGCGTCCCCGCCGGCCGGGTGGTGGCCGCTCACGTTCGCGAGCGTCACGGTTGCTCTGCTGACCCTGATTGGCCGCCGCATCGGCGGGGCTCTGCTGGTCGGCACCATCTTCGGCGCCGTGTTCTACACGACTCACCTGGTGTGGGTGGGCGAGTTCCTCGGCCCGGTGCCGTGGCTTGCCCTCGCCGGGCTGGAGGCCGCCCTGTTCGGCGCCGGCGCGGTACCGATCGCCCTGGCCTATCGGTGGACCACCCGCCACCGATCCCGCAGCTATGTGCAGCTTGCCGCAGTGCCTCTGCTGGTCGCGGGATTGTGGGCGGCTCGCGAGGTGCTGATGGGAGCGTGGCCGTACTCCGGGTTCCCGTGGGCGCGGCTCGGGATGACCCAGGTCGGCGGCCCGATCGCTGAGGTCGCGTCGTGGACGGGTGTCACCGGGCTCTCCTTCCTGACCGTCGCGGTTTCCGCAGCTGTGGTGCAGTGGCTCCGAGGCGGAGGGCTCCGGTTCACGAGGGGGCTCCTCCCTGCCGGGCTCGTCGCGGTCCTCCTGGTCCTCGTCCCGCAGTTTCCCACCACCTCGGCCGGAGAGTTCCGGGTCGGATGGGTGCAGGGCAACGGGCCGACGGGATACTTCGACGACAAGACGCCCGGCGACGTCCTCGCCGCGCAGACCGCCGCGACGCGCCCTCTGTACGGGCAGCCGATGGACCTGCTGGTGTGGCCGGAAGGCGGCGTCGACGCTGACCCGCTCAGCGATCCGGCAGCCGCCGAGACGTTGGACCGGGTCGTGCACTCGGCCGGGGCGCCATTGCTGATGAACGCCGCCACGACCCGCGGCGACCAGGTCTTCAACACCTCGCTGCTGTGGACAGCGAATCCTGCGAACCGGCAGTGGCATGACAAGGTCAACCCGGTTCCGTTCGGAGAGTACGTGCCCGACCGCTGGTTCTACGAGCTGGTCGCCCCCGAGCTGGTGGGACTAATCCAGCGCGAGTACACCCCAGGCACCAATCCGCCGATTGTGCAGGTCGGGGATGTCGGGGTGGGGTTGGCTATCTGTTTCGACGTCATCTACGACACCGTGATCTGGGATGGCGCCCGCTCCGGTGCGGAGGTGTTCGTGTTCCAGACCAACAACGCCGACTTCCGTGGGACCGCCGAGAACCTGCAGCAACTTGCGTTCGCCCGGATGCGCGCCATCGAAACGGGCCGCGCCGTCGTCAACGTCTCGACGGTGGGCACCAGCCAGGTGATCGCCCCGGACGGCACCACCCTCGACAGCATCGCCGTCAACACCGCTGGCGGGTCGATCAGCACCGTCCCGTTGCGCACCGGACTTACCGCCGCGGTGGTCCTCGGCCCCTGGCTCACCGGTCTCATCGTGCTCGCCGCCGCAGGTGGCCTTGCCGCGGCGGGGTTCTCCCACCGTGCCCGCACGCGTGCGGGCGGTAGTGATCGTCCGACTGACCAGGCGAGGCGCCCATGAACACGTCACGAGTGAGGGCTGTCACACATCCACTTGTCCTGCCGCTCCGAACGCTGGTGACCGGCAGCGATCCCACCATCCCTGGTGAACGGATGGCCGAGGGATGCGCGCCTACGCCCGCCGAGAGCCGCGCCTTGCGGGCTGGTGTGAGCCGACGTGTCCTGCGGACCGCGGGGACGGCGAGTGTGGTCGCCGTGCTGGTGG
>NZ_JBQGCX010000971.1:0-3998 GCF_052038725.1 Actinosynnema sp. | reverse complement strand
ACCCTGCGCAGCACCTCGGTCGCCGGGGTCCGCCCGGTCGGCGACCACCACGCCCACACCGGCGCGTCGTCCCCGACCCGCCCGGCCGCGTCGCGCAGCCGCGCGGACGCCAGCCGCAGGCCTGCCTGCCCCTCCCCGGCGAACAGCTCGCCGACCTCGCGGCGCACCCCGTCCACGTCGGGCGCGGCGCCACCGGCGGGCAGCGCCGCCGCCCACCACAGCTCGACCTCGGCCACGTGCCGGACCAGGTCGCCCACCAGCCAGCCGGGGCAGGCGGGCACGGGCGCGTCGAGCCGCCCGCGCGCCGCGGCCTCCAGACCGTCGCCGTGCTCCGCCACCGCCGCGCGCAGGTCGATGCCCACGCCGGGACGGTGGCGGCGGCGCGTCCGCCGACCGGGCGGTTCGGCGGCGCGCCCCCCGATCAGCCCAGCTCGCCGAACGGGTCCGCCGAGTGCCCCACCAGGTCCGCGATGGACCTCAGCACCCGCGTCGGCCGGTACGGGTACAGCTCGGCCGTCGAGTCCGCCGAGATGCCGCTGAGCACCAGGATCGTCCGCAGCCCCGCCTCCAGGCCGGCGCGCACGTCGGTGTCCATCCGGTCGCCGATCATCAGCGTGTTCTCCGAGTGCGCGCCCAGCGCCCGCAGCGCCGACCGCATCATCAGCGAGTTCGGCTTGCCCACGTAGTACGGCTCGCGCCCGGTGGCCCGCTCGATCAGCGCCGCGACCGCGCCCGTCGCGGGCAGCGAGCCCTCGCGCGAGGGACCGGTGGCGTCCGGGTTGGTGGCGATGAACTTCGCCCCCTCCTCGACCAGCCGGATCGCCTTGGTGATGGCGGTGAAGCTGTAGGTGCGGGTCTCGCCGAGCACCACGTAGTCGGGGTCGCGGTCGGTCAGCACGTAGCCGACCTCGTGCAGCGCCGTGGTCAGCCCGGCCTCGCCGATGACGAAGGCCGAGCCGCCGGGGCGCTGCGAGTCCAGGAACCGGGCGGTGGCCAGCGCGGACGTCCAGATGGCCGTCTCCGGGACCTCCAGACCGGTCCTCGACAGCCGGGCGCGCAGGTCCCTCGGCGTGTAGATGGAGTTGTTCGTCAGCACGAGGAAGGGGATCCCGGCCGCGGTCAGCTCGGCGACGAACTCGCCGGAACCGGGGATCGGGTGCTCCTCGTGCACCAGCACGCCGTCCATGTCCATCAGGTAGTTCCAGCCCATGGCCGCCATGATCCCGGGCTCAGGCGTCGGCCACGCGCCCGCGGATCGCCTCCAGGAGGGCGAGCTGGTAGCGCTCGACCACCGCGCGCTCCTCCGGGGTGAACCGGCGCAGCGCGGCCTCCAGCACCTCGGCGGCGTCCCGGAACAGCGCCGCCACCTCGTCCGCCCTCGGCCCGGACACCTCGACGAGCACCTTGCGCCGGTCGTGCGGGTCGCGGACGCGGCGCACGTAGCCCGCGCGCTCCAGGCGGTCGATGACGCCGGTCACCGCGCCGGTGGACAGGCCGGAGAGCTCCGCCATCCGCCCGGCCGTGACCGGCGCGTCGCCCGCCAGCGCGAGGCCGAGGCACTTCTCGTCCGTCGTGGACAGCCCCATCCGCTCCGCCGCCCTGCCGTGCAGCAGCGCGGTGAGCGCGCCCGTCTCCCGCGCGTGCGCGCTGAACCGCTCCAGTTCCTCGGCGGGGACGTCGTGCTCGCTCATGCGGAGGAATTTAGTCCCCGTCCGGGCAGGCGGAACGACCGCTCTGCCGGTTATGCCCGTTACAGCGGGCTGTTCCGGCGGGTGAGCCCATTACCCTGGTCGGGGTGACGGCAGTCGACTTGGGACTACCCGTCGTGCGCAGTGCCCCCCACGTCACCGCACGTCCGGAGTCCCCCGCGCTCATCGACCGGTTCGGTCGGGTGGCGACCGACCTCAGGGTCTCGCTCACCGACAAGTGCAACCTGCGCTGCACCTACTGCATGCCCGCCGAGGGCCTGGACTGGTTGCGAGGGCCCGAGCTGCTCTCCGACGAGGAGCTGGTGCGGGTCATCGGCATCGCGGTGACCCGGCTCGGCGTGACCGACGTCCGGTTCACCGGCGGCGAGCCGCTGCTGCGCAAGGGCCTGGAGGACGTGCTCGCGGCGACCGCGGCCCTGGAGCCGAGGCCGCGCACGTCCATGACGACCAACGGCATCTCGCTGGCGGCGCGCGCGGCCGGGTTGAGGGCCGCGGGCCTGGACCGGGTGAACGTGTCGCTGGACACCCTGGACCGTGCGCGGTTCCGGGAGCTGACCAGGCGGGACCGGCTGCCCGACGTGCTGGAGGGGCTCGCCGCGGCGCGCGAGGCCGGGCTGGAACCGGTGAAGATCAACTCGGTGCTGATGCGCGGGGTGAACGACGACGAGGCCGTGGCCCTGGTGGAGTTCGCCGTCGAGCACGGCTACCAGCTGCGGTTCATCGAGCAGATGCCGCTCGACCCGCAGCACGGCTGGGACCGGTCGGAGATGGTCACCGCGCGGGAGATCCTGGACGCGCTGGGGACCCGGTTCGCGCTGGCCCCGGTGCCCGCGCGCGGCGCCGCGCCCGCCGAGCGGTGGGTGGTCGACGGCGGGCCGTCGGTGGTGGGCGTGATCGCGGCGGTGACCCGGCCGTTCTGCGCGGCCTGCGACCGGACCCGGCTGACCGCCGACGGGCAGGTGCGCAACTGCCTGTTCAGCGGCGCGGAGACCGACCTGCGGGCGCTGCTGCGCTCCGGGGCCTCGGACGAGGAGGTCGCCGAGCGGTGGCGGGGCAACGCCTGGGCCAAGGCCGAGGGGCACGGGATCGACGGGGACGGGTTCGCGCAGCCGGACCGCCCCATGAGCGCTATCGGAGGATGACGTGGTCGAGCTGACCGTCCGCTACTTCGCGGGGGCCCGCGCCGCCGCGGGGGTGCCCGCCGAGACCGTGGCGGTGCCGGGCGCGGGGTCCGGGACCACCGTGGCGCACGTGCTCGACGTGGTGCGCGCGAAGCACGGGGCGAACCTCACCCGCGTGCTGGCGGCGTCGAGCTTCCTGCTGGACGGGGTCGCGGTCCGGGACCACGCCGCTGCGGTGTCCGCCGGGGCCGAGCTGGACGTGCTGCCCCCCTTCGCGGGCGGTTGATCACTGGCCCGAAGAGGTGACTCATGACTCACCGACGGTAATTGATATCGACAAATCTCGGAATGGAAACGGGACGATAACGCACGTCCTGAGCTGCGGTTACACCCAGGTCGACCCGGCCTCGTGAAACGTTACAGTGACTGCCGTCACAGTCCGGAACGTTTGGCGAGCGGGTCCGCGGCTACGTACGGTCGCTTCTCGGTTGGCCCCGACCAACCAGCGAGATCCGGGAGACCGCGCCTGAACCCCGTCCTGCGGCCCCCGGCACACACCCCGAGCGAGAGACATCCGCCGGGCGGGGGCGGGGGACACCGGGCCCGAATCCGGAGTCCCCAGTGGCAGGGCAGCGGGCTGAGAGGCAGATGGCGGTTTACCGAGGCAAGCACCGTTTCCAGTCCCTCCGCGCCAACGCGGCCGTTCGCGGCATCGCGAAGGTGGCCGTGGCGGGCGTCATCGTCGGCGCCCCGCTGGCCATGGCGGGCACGGCGTCCGCGCAGGGCTCCGGCGTGAACTGGGACGCCGTCGCGGCGTGCGAGAGCGGCGGCAACTGGAGCATCAACACCGGCAACGGGTACTACGGCGGCCTGCAGTTCAGCCCGTCGACCTGGACCAGCCACGGCGGCTCCGGGATGGCCCACCAGGCCTCCAGGGCCGAGCAGATCCGCGTGGCCGAGAACGTCATGAAGACCCAGGGCATCGGCGCCTGGCCCGTCTGCGGCCCCAAGGGCCTCGGCGGCGGCGCGGCCCCGGCGCGGACCGCGCCCGCGCCCCATCAGGCGGCGCCCGCGCCCCAGGATCAGTCGGCGCCGCAGAAGCGCGCGAAGGCCCCCGTTCATCATCATGGGGCCCCCGTGGTCGTGGCGCTGCCCCAGAGCAACCCGA
>NZ_JBQGCX010000970.1:0-1581 GCF_052038725.1 Actinosynnema sp. | reverse complement strand
TGGGGGGTACGAGGCAGGGCGGGGTGCGGCAGGACGGCCCACGGCCCGGCAGCGTATGGCGCGGCGGCCAGCACTGCGGCAGCAAGGGGTGCGATGGCGCGCGACAGGGTGACCAGCGGCAGGACGGCCAGCGGCAGGATGGCCAGCAGCAGGACGGCCAGCGGCACAGTGGCCAGCAGCGGGACGGCCAGCGGCAGGGCGTCGAGCAGCAGGGTGGCCAGCGGCAAGGTGACCAGCAGCGGGGTGGCCAGCGGCACAGTGGCCAGCGGCGGGATGGCCAGCAGCGGGGCATCGAGCAGCGGGGTGGCCAGCAGCGGGGCGTCGAGCCGCGGGGTGGCCAGCAGCGGGGTGGCGGCGCGGTCCAGGGTGGACGGCGCGGACGTGGGGGTCGTGGTGGGCGGGGTCAGGTCGGGATGGGCGAGGTTCGGCTCGGCGGCGTGCTCGGCCTGGTGCTGCTGCTGTGCTCGGCCTGCGGGGTGACGGTGCAGAACAAGCCGCAACCACTGGTCACCTCTCCCCCGACCACGCCGACCACCACCCAGGTGACCACGATCCCGACAACAGGGGAGGTCACCGACACGGCGCCCGCGCCGACCACCGAGGAGCCACCGACCACCACCACGACGTCCACGAGCGACTCGGCGACGGTGGGCGAAACCACCACGCCCACCGGCACGACGCCCCCCGCGAACTGACCCCGGCCCCGCACCGCCCCTGCCCAGCACACCGCCAATCGCCCGCCGGGCCACCACGCCTACCGCGCCACGCACCACCTACCGAGGCACCCCCACCCACCGAAGCGCCTCGCCCACCGCGCCGCCCCACCTTCGAGCCGCGCCGCTCCGCCTTCTGAGCCGCGCCGCCCCACCTACCGGAGCACCCCACCAGCGGTCAGAGCCCGTGGCAGGGGCAGCAGCGCCCGTGGCGGGGTCTCAGTCTGCGTCCGTAGCGGGGGCAGCCCGTGTTCGGAGTGGGGTCAGTCCTCGTTCGGAGCGGGATCTCAATCCGCGTTCGGGGTGGTCGTCAGTTCTGCGGCGTAGCCGCGCAGGGCGCGCTGGTAGCGCTGGAGGTCGGGGCTGTCGACGCGGTCCACCGCCAGGGTGAGCAGGAGCGCCACGGCCTCGGGGGCGCGGCCCGCGCTGGTCAGGGCCAGTGCGAGGAACGCGCGGACCGAGTCGTGGCCGGGGAACTCGCGGTCGGCGCGCTCCAGCGCGGCGATGGCCTCGTCGTGCCTGCCCAGGTTGCGCAGGGTGCTGCCGTACTGGATCAGGCCCTGCCGCAGCCGGTCGTCGTCCAGGCCCGCCGCGAAAGCGCGCTCGTACGCCGGGGCCGCCTCGGCCTCGTGACCGGCGTAGTCGAGCGCGCCCGCGTACTCGAACAGCGCCACCACGTCGTCCGGGTGCTCGGCCAGCAGCGCGCGGAAGTGCTCGACGGTCGGCTCCGGATCCTCCGGGTCCGCCTTCGCCCAGCCCCGCTCCACGGCCTCGTCCACGGTGGTCATGCCCAGCGCCCCCTCGGTGATCGTCCGCGCGCCCCGGTGGCGCACGGACGATCAACGCATACACCGCCGCGTCCGTCCAA
>NZ_JBQGCX010000969.1:0-2125 GCF_052038725.1 Actinosynnema sp. | reverse complement strand
CTGTGCCCTGCCCGCCCCTGTGCCCTGCCCGCCCCTGTGTCCGTCCCCGCCCCTGTGCCCTGCCCGCCCCTGTGTCCGTCCCCGTGTCCTGCCCGCCCCGTGCGCCCTACCCCCGTGCCCCACTCCCGCGCGCCGCCCCTGCCCGAGGCCGCCCACGTCGCTCCCCGCTCCCGCCCCACCCGCCAGAACCGACGGCGCCCCTCCCGCCAGCGCCACCCGCAGGCGCGCCAGCGCCCGGTGCTGCGCCACGCGCACCGCGCCCGGCGGCGAGCGCACCGCGTGCGCGGTCTCCTCCGCCGACATCCCCACCACCACCCGCAGCAGCAGGATCTCCCGCTGCTTCTCCGGCAGCACCCGCAGCAGCTCCGCCATCTGCTCCGACACCTCGCCCTGCAGCGCCCGCGCCTCCGGCCCCGCCGACGACTCCGGCGCGTCCGGCAGCTCCGCCACCGGCTCCGCGCGGTTGCGGGCCGCGAAGCGGTGGACGTCGGCCACCTTGTGGGCGGCGATGCCGTACACGAAGGCCAGGAACGGGCGCCCCTGGTCCTGGTAGTTCGGCAGCGCCTTCAGCACCGCCAGGCACACCTCCTGCGCCACGTCGTCGGCGGTGGCGTAGGCGCCGCCGACGCGCGCCCGGCAGTACTTGACGATCAGCGGGCGCAGCACGCCGAGCAGGTGCTCGACGGCCGCGCGGTCGCCCGCCACGGCCGCCGTCACGTCGCTCCTCGACACGGCTAACGCGGCGCGGGCCGCCGCCGCGCCGACCGGTCTCGCCGCGCGCTCGCGCTGGCGAGGAGCACCGACCGCCGTCCTCTCACCGGTGAATTCCATACCCGAGACACCTCCACGCCCGACCGCGGCTCACCCTCTGGCGGTAGGGGGACGCGCGAGCGGCCGGGCTCTTACGGAGGTTTTCGAGAAAATCTTGAAAAACTTCGTTGTGGCAGGTTTAGGGCACCGCTGCCAGCAGTTCCTCCACCGCCGGGTCGTCCAGCGACTCCACGATGCACTGCCACAGCTCCAGGTTCGCGCTCGCCCACCGGGAGTACAGGGCGGCGGCCTGGGGGTCGTAGAAGTAGTAGCCCTCGTCGTGCTTGGACCGCTGCTCGCCGACGATCTTGTGCGCGAGCTGGCGGAGCGTGATGCCGTTCTCCAGCAGGTACTTCGGCGCCAGCACCACCGGGGTCACCGGCAACGCCTTGAACAGGGTGTCGGCGTCGGACAGCGCCTGCGCCTCGACCGAGATCCACCGGTCGCGGGTGCGCATCTCCGCCTCCTCGACCACCTCGTCGACCCGCAGCGCCGCCTCGTCGGGCACCCCGGCGTCGGCCAGGATCTCCATCCGCAGCTCCCGCCCGTCCACGGGCAGCGAGTTGCGGCGCACCACGTAGTTGACGTCGTGCACCAGCGCGGCGACCTCGACCAGCGCCACGTCCGCCCCGTTGCGCCCCGCGAACAGCACGGCCTTGTCGCGCACGAAGCTCACGTGGTGCCAGCCGTGGAACTGGAGGTTCGCCGCGTGGTCCTGGCACAACCGCCACACGCGCTTCTCCACGACCTCGGTGGAAACAGCAGTGATCATCCTCATCGGACCCTCCCAGAGCCGGGTGGGCCGATGGTATGGCGGCGCCCGTGCCCTCGGGGTGCCCGGAGGACGCCCGTTCGACCGGCTCGGGCGGGGCCCCGACCCGGTCGCGCGGGGGAGGGGGCCGCGCGAGCGGGGTGGCGGACCGCGACCCAGCACGGTGAACGGCCGGGTGACCGGGTGGCCCGGCCGGGTGGAAACGCTCCGGAACCGGGCAGCCCCCGAACGGGTGAGGCACGGGCCTCGCGCACCCTGGTCGGGCACCGGGTGTCACAACCTCCCGGTCAGCACCTCCCAGCGCGCCTCCACCGGCACGTGCCGGTGGCTGGTCCCGGTGCCGGGGTCGTAGGACAGGCTCCACGGGCTCACCGCCCGCGACTTGACCAGGAACGTCATCGTCCCGTCGATCGCGCGCGGGATGCTGGCGAGCACGTCTGGCAGCGTCGTGGCTTCGTTATATGCGGGAACTTGAACGATTAATTTCATTACTTTGCCCATACCGGTTCGGTCAGCAGCCACTGGCCCGGGTGGTGACGAACG
>NZ_JBQGCX010000968.1:0-3451 GCF_052038725.1 Actinosynnema sp. | reverse complement strand
CCGGTCGGCGGGCGGGCGCCAGCGGGTGGCGTCTAGCACCTCGCGCGACTCGGTGACCTGGCCCATCCGGTTCGCCGTGCGCTCGGCGAGGTCCTGGCCGGGCGCGGTGGTCTGGGGCAGCGCGTCCAGCGGCAGCGCCGGGCGGCGCCCGCGCACGTGGCCGCGCACCGCGTCGGGGTCGCCCGCCTGGGCGGCCAGGACCACCTGGGCGTCGACGAGGGCATCCACGCCCGAGTCCTCCCGCGCGCCGCCGCTCTCCCCCGACGCCACGGCGCGCCGGGGGCGGCCGGGCGTCCGCCGGGGGCCGCGCGGGTTCGGGATGGCCTGCGGGGGCTCAGGAGTGCGCGGGCAGCGCCCACACCAGGGCCACCAGCGCGACGGCCACCACCAGCGCGGTGAGGCCGAGCAGCGGGCCCGCGCCCGGCAGCTCGGGGCGCTCGTGCGCCAGCAGCGCCCGGTAGGCGCGGGCCGAGCGCCGTTCCGCCAGCGCCCACAGCGCCGCGCACACCACCAGGAACACCGGCCCCACGGCCAGCGACCACGCGCCCAGCACCGGAGGCAGCACCCGCAGCGACACCAGCGCCGTCGCGGCCACCGCGAGCACGGTGCGCCGCCACGCCAGCAGGGTCCGCTCGGGTTGCAGGCCGGGGTCGAACCGGGCGCGCTCAACCACGGCGGGTCACCGCAGGACCGTGCCCAGCACCAGCAGCAGCGCCACCGCCGCCACCCCGACCACCAGCGGCAGCAGCACCCCGGACGAGGGCAGCGGCTCGCCGCGCCGCATCGCCCGCTCGGCGGCGGCCCACCCCCGCCAGGCCAGCGGCGGCACGACCAGGCCCAGCACCAGCAGCGCCAGGGACGCGGCCAGCCGCAGCCAGGGGTGGATCGGCACGTGCAGCGCCTCCAGCGCCACCCCGCCCGCCACCAGCGCCAGCGAGGTCCTGATCCAGGCCAGGAACGTGCGCTCGTTGGCCAGGGTGAACCGGGGGTCGGGTTCGGCGCCGTGGTCGTAGACCCCGCGCGGGAAGCGGCGCAGGCTCACGCCGCGACCTCGCCGGGGCTGTGCTCCACGGGCGCCATGCTATGCCACGTCGGCGTGCCCCGTCCGGCGCAGCGGGCGGCCCCGGACGGCGCACCGCGACCCCGGTGTCAGGCCCCCGGCTCCAGCAGCACCGGCAGCTCCTCCAGCCCGTTGACCACCGTCGACCCCAGCAGCCGCAGCCGGGCCTCCGGCACCGCCAGCCGCAGCCTCGGGAAGCGGCCGAACAGCTCGCCCAGCGCGATCTCCAGCTCCTGCCTGGCCAGCGCCGCGCCGAGGCAGAGGTGCGCGCCCACCCCGAACCCGATGTGCCCGGCGCCCTGCGGCGGCGACAGGTCGAACGGCGCGCCGTCCCGGTTCGCGCCCGCCAGCGACACCAGGATCGGCTCGCCGCGCCGCACCAGCGCGCCCGCCACCACCACGTCCCGCGCCGCGTAGCGCGCCCGCAGCCCGCGCACCGGGCCGTTCCAGCGCAGCCCCACCTCCGCCACGTGCGACCACGGGTGCTCGCCCGCCAGCGCCGCCGCGAGCTGCACCGGGTGGGTGAGCAGCGCGTGCACGGTGTTGCACAGCGCGTGCACCGTGGTCTCGTGGCCCGCCAGCAGGAGCAGGTCCAGGGTGCCGACCAGCTCCTCGTCGGTGCACCGGCCGTCCGCGCCCGCCTCGACCAGTGCGCTGGTCAGGTCCTCGGCGGGGTCGGCCCGCCTGCGCCGCACCAGCTCGCCCAGCGCCTCCCGCACCTGCGCCGACGCCGCGACCCGCGCCGTCTCGCCGGAGCGCCCGTCGACCTGGGCGGTGTAGCGCTCGTGGAACCACGCCAGCTCGTCCCGGCCGGTGATGCCGAACAGCTCGAACACCACGATCACGGGCAGCGGCTGGCAGAACCGCTCCTTCAGGTCGACGGGCGAACCGGGGTCCAGCTCGTCCAGCAGCCGCCGGGTGATCGCGGTGACGCGGGGTCGCATCGCCTTGACGCGCTTGGCGGTGAACCCGGTGGCGGCGATCCCGCGCAGCCTGCGGTGCTCGGCGCCGTCGCGGTTGATCATCGAGTGCGCGGTGAGCATCGGCAGCAGCGCCCAGTCCGGCGGCACCTCGCCGCGCCGCAGTGCGGTCCACTCGTCGGGGTGCTTGGACAGCGGGGGCCGGACGTCCAGCACGGCGCGGGCGGCCTCCTCGGTGGTGGCCACCCAGGCCCGCACGCCGTCCGCGTCGACCGGGACGAGCGGCCCGATCTCCTTGAGCAGCCGGTGCTCCTCGTGCGTGGGGGTGGTGCGGTCGAGCACGTGCAGGGGTTCGGCGAGCGAGTGCCCGCGGCGGACCTCGTGGGGCGCTTCCTGCTGGGCCGTCTCGTCGTGGGCCGTCTCGTCGTGAGCCGTCATGGCGGGGCCTCCGGTGCGGGATCGGCACGAGCGGGGCCGGACTCACGCTAGTGCCGCCCGAGGCGCGGGCGTGAGGGCCGATCGACCGACCACGCGCCGCCGCTCGCCTGGAATGGCGCCGGAAGGTGACCGGAACCGTTCGCGGATATGCAGGAAAGCGCTTACCGAGAGTTCGGCGGCGCACGGGTGGAGCAGGGCGCCGGGAACCCGCGCGAACACGAACCCCCGGCACGCCAACAACTCTGCTCCTTCGCCGCCCCGCCTCACCGCCCCCGTTCGCCCGCCGCAGCCAGCAGCGAGCGGCCCAGCGCGGTCGCGGTGTGCAGGGATTGCCCGCGTCGCCTGCTCGTGCGCAGCAGTCCCGCCTCCCGCAGCACCGACGCGTGCCTGCTCGCCGACGCCGCCGACGTGCCCACCCGACGCGCCAGCTCGGTCGTGCTCGCCCCGGCCCGCGCGCACTCCAGCACCGCGCACCGGGTCGGCCCGAGCAGCGCGTCCAGCCCCGGCGCCGCGCCCCCGCTCCACCGGTCGCCCTCGTCCAGGGGGTGCACCAGCACCGGCGGCAGCTCCGGGTCGGCCAGCGTCACCGGGGTGCGGCAGAAGTACGACGGCACCAGCCGCAGCCCCCGCCCGGCGAGCCGCACCTCCCGGTCGGCGCAGTGCGCGACCTCCAGCACCGGTGGCCGCCACCGCACGTGCGGGCCCAGCCCGGCCAGCAGCGCGTGCACGCCCCCGTCCACCAGGTCGCGGGCCCGCCGCGCCCGGTCGGCGGCGGCGCTCTCGGCCACCACGCCCGCGTGCGGCTCGACCAGCTTGGCGTGCAGCCTGCGCAGGCACTCCGCCAGCTCGCCCAGCGCGTCCGCCCCACCGTGCGCCACCAGCCCCGGCAGCCGCGACCGACCCAGCTCGGCCCTGGCCCTGCGCGGCGGCGTGGCCCGCACCGCGTCCAGCCCGGCGGCGAGGCCGTGCGCCTGCTCGGGCGGGGTCAGCAGGTCCGGCGCGGGCGTGAGCAGGCGCAGCACGGCCAGGTCGC
>NZ_JBQGCX010000967.1:0-1768 GCF_052038725.1 Actinosynnema sp. | reverse complement strand
CGGGGACGAGCTGCTGTTCGTGGCGGCGCAGGACGTGGAGCGGGAGATCAGGACGGCGCTCGGGTACTGAGGCCGTCGTGCGCGAGGGCCCCGGAACCGGTGGTTCCGGGGCCCTCGGGTCTTCTCGGCGGGTCTGCTCCGGCGGGTCTGCTCCGGCTGGGGCGCCCGTGCGGCGCGGCTAGCGCTGGCCGGGGGTGCCGGAGCGGTCGGGCGCCTCGGCGTCGGCCGGGTCGCCCGCGACCTCGGTCCGGGGCTCGGGCGCCGCCTGCCCGGCCGGGTCGCCGTAGCGGGCGCGCAGGCGCTCCTCCTCGGCCGCCTCCTCGGCCTCGGCGCTCTCCTTGAGGGCGGCCAGGCGCTTGTCGGAGCGGCGGACCGCCCAGACCGTCGTGGCCACGGCGATCGCCATCAGCGGGTAGCCCATCGCGATGCGGGCGAACGCCAGCCAGCCCACCGAGGCCTCGTCGTAGAGCCAGCGCTGCACCGCGAAGCGGGACAGGAACACCAGCGCCCACACCAGGGTGGCGATGTCGTAGTCGCGGACCGACGCCCTGTCCTCGCGCCACGCGCGGCCCTGCCCGTTGAGGAAGGACCAGACGACGCCCGCCAGCGGCCAGCGCAGCGCGATGGACAGCAGGAACGCGCCGCCGTAGACCAGGCTCTGCCAGATGCCGAAGAGGAAGAAGCCCTTGGCCGAGCCGGTGCGGTAGGCGATGAACGCCGCGAGGCCCACGCCGAACACGGCGGAGATCGCGGGCTGGATCGAGCCCTTGCGCTTGGCCAGCACGACGCCGATCACGAGCGCGGCGCCGAGGGCGCTCCAGATGGCGGGCACCAGGCCCGCGAAGGAGTTCACCAGGACGAAGACGACGACCGGGAGCGCGGAGCAGGCCAGGCCGACGACCCCGCCCATCTGCTCCAGCATGGTCGGCTGCTCTTCGGGCTGGTCGGACTTGTTCGCCTGGGTCATGAAGCCGTCTGCAGCTCGTAGTAGGGGTTGTAGAGGACCTTGCGGCCGTCGCGGACGGCGATGCGGCCCTTGGCCTTGATCGTGCGGCCCGGCTCGATGCCCGCGATGCGGCGGCGTCCGAGCCAGACCAGCGTCACGCCCTCGGTGCCGTCGTACAGCTCGGCCTCCAGCGTCGCGGCGGCGTCGCGCGGGCACAGCTCGACGCTGCGCAGCCTGCCCATCACCGTCACCTGCTCGCCGGACTTGCAGTCGCACGCGCGGACCGCGCCGACCTCCGCGGCTTTTCGCGAGAGGTCGTCGGCGTCCAGCTCGCTGACGTCGGTGGTGAGCCGACGTACGAGGCGACGCCAGTAACCGCCCCCGGAACTAGCCATCCCCGACTCCTGGGTGCTGTGGGTGCGGGGCCTCGACGCCGAGGCCCCATCTGCTCGTCAGGGTAACCGTGCGCACCCGTTCGGGTATCCGACCGGGGGAGGATGTGGGGTCGTGAACAACACAACCGTCCTGGTGGTGCCGGGGACCGCCTCGGACGAGGTCTTCGTGCGCTCGGTGTTCGCCGGACCGGTGGCCCGTGCGGGTGGTCGGCTGGTGGCGGTGACGAGCGCGACGGTGGCCGGGCACCTGGCGGCGCTGGACGCCGGACCCGCGCGCTTCGTGGTGGGCGGGGTGTCGCTGGGCGCGCACGTGGCGGTGCGGTGGGCGGCGCGGAACCCGGAGCGGTGCCTGGGGCTGCTGCTGGCGCTGCCCGCATGGCCGGGGTCGCCGGCGGGCGCCCCCGCCGCGCTGTCGGCGCTCGCGAGC
>NZ_JBQGCX010000966.1:0-2589 GCF_052038725.1 Actinosynnema sp. | reverse complement strand
GGAGGTGGTCCGGCTGGTGGCGCTGGGGCGGACCAATGACGAGGTGGCCGGGGAGCTGCACCTCGGGGTGGCGACGGTGAAGACGCACCTGGGGAACGCGCAGCGGAAGCTGGCGGCGCGCAACCGGGTGGAGGTGGCGGCGTGGGCCTGGCGGACGGGGGTGGCGCCGGGGCGGGGGTGAGCTCCCCCGGCCCCGCGCCCGGTTCGGGCTCGGCGCCCGCCCGTCAGCCGCCTGCCCTGAGAGCCGCCGCGACCCACGCGTCACTCGGGCCGGTGTTCCACAGCTGCTCCAGCGGCACGTCGTTGATCGTCGCCAGGAGCGCGAAGAACGGCTCGAACAGACCGCCGAAGTCCGCCACGAAGCCCTCGACGGCGTGCTGCACCTCGGGGGCCTCCTCCAGCTCGGTCATCAACCGCCGCAGGTCGGCCCACTGCTCATCGCCCATGGCCTGCCCGGTGACCTCCGCGCTGATCAGCCCCGTGGACCGCAGCAGGCGCTCGGCCAGCTCCCGCGCGACCGGCGAGTCCGGGGCGACCCCGGCCCGCTCCGCCTCCCGGGCCCGCACCGCGATCGCGCTGTGCTCCTCGGACAGCGCCATCATCCTGGGCGAGGTGAGGTCGTTGGGGCGGGGTGTGGCGAAAGCGCGCTCGTAGAAGCGGTGGACGGCCGTCCGGAACTCCGGGTCGCCCACCATGTCCGCCAGCGCGATCCAGGCCTGCAACTGCTCGGCGGTCGGTTCCTCGGGCAGCACGGGGCGCGTGCGGCGCAGCTGCTCCTGGTAGCCGGGGTGGATCGGGAGGCCCTCGGTGACCTCGGTCCAGAAGTCGTCGAGCAGGCGGTCTCGGGCGTCGTCGGACATGTTCACCAGATCGTGCAGGAGCGCGACCTGTCCAGCGTCGGAGTTCTGGCTCACAATGGTTCTCAGGACGGCCCGCCTCGCCTTCAGGTTGCGCATCTGGTCCTCGACGACGTCGAGGTGCGCCGCCGCGAGCTCGCGCAGGCTCATCTCGTCCTTGAGCACACCCCGGATGTCGTCCAGGCTCGCGCCGAGGTCGCGCAGGGTGCGCACGAGCTCCAGGCCCGCGATGGCGGCCACGTCGTAGAGGCGGTAGCCGGCGTCGGTGTGCGCGGTCGGCTCGATCACCCCCTCGTCGGCGTAGAACCTGATGGCGCTCACGCTCAGGCCGGTCCGGCGCGCCACGTCGCCGATCGGGTACAGCTGGTCGTCGGTCACGGTGACCACTGTGGGGTCTCAAGGCGGTTGAGACTCAAGCCCGGTCCGTCAGGCGGTGGGGTCGTGCGGTGCGACCCGCGCGGTCCACGGCTGGCCGAGGACGGCGGTCAGGGCGGTGTTGACCAGGTCGAGGTTCTGGCTCTGCGCGACCCTGCGGCCGACCACCGCGGCGGGGTGGCGGATGGTCAGGACGCGGCCCGACGCCAGGACCGGCTCCGCCTTGCCCAGCATGGCCTCCAGGGACCGGCTGTGCTCGCGGACCTTGCCCAGGACCTGGGGCCACAGCTCGCGGATCGTCGCCAGGTCGGGCGTCGGCGCGCCGGTCGTGACCGCGTCGGGGTGCGCTGCCGCGTCGGGGTGCGCTGCCGCGCCGGGGTGCGCTGCCGCGTCGGCGTGCGCTTCCGCGTCGGCGTGCGCTTCCGCGCCGGGCGCGGTGTCCGCCATGCGCTTGATCCAGGCCAGGGCGGCGAGGCAGTCGCCCTCGGCGCGGTGGCCGCCTTCCAGGCGGTGGTTGCGGAAGCCGCCGCTCTTGGTGTTGCGGTCGCCCACCCAGGCCGCGTGCTTGCGCATCGCGCACAACCACGGGCCGGTCAGCCAGTCCGGGAGGTCGGCGTCCCCGAAGATGTGCCGGTGCTCGGCGCGCAGCCTGGTGAGGTCGAACGGGGCGTTCCAGGCGATCACCCGCTTGCCGCGCAGGACGTGGTCGAGCTTCGGCCACAGCTGCTCCAGCGTGGGCGCGCCGGCGAGCATCTGGGCGGTGATGCCGTGCGCGCGCTGGGCGTGCGGGTTGATCGGCGTGCCCTCCGGGTCGCCGAGCGAGGAGAGCAGGGTGGCGCCGTCGGTGGCCACCACGGCGACCTCGATGACGCGCCCGGTGAAGTCGGTCAGCTCGGTGTCGAGCACGACCGCGTCGCGGTCGGCGAGGACGTCGCGGGCCCACGTCGCGGACTCCTCGCGCGCGTGCGAGGTGGTGGCGCGCGCCGGTCCAGGGGCGCGCGGGGGCGACGGCGGCAGCGGGACGGTCGCGGTGACGTCGTGCAGGGCGGTGCGCCAGACGTCGCCGTCGAAGACGCGCTCCAGCCAGGCGGCGGCCTTGCTCGGGTCGACCGGTCGCCTTCCCGACGAGCGCAGTTGCGCCGTGGTCCTCAGGTGCGCCGGGACCTCGTCCCGGTAGACCTCGCTCACGCGTCGTCCTCCGATCACCGCGCCGGTCGGGAGTCCGGCAAAACGATCACGGTACGGGAACCGGGCGGCAGGTGGCCCACACCGTTGGCCACACGATCGAGTGATCGGTCACGCGGGTGATCGCGGTGGGTGACGGGAGGGGTCGGTGTGGCGCGGTGGTGAGGGCGCG
>NZ_JBQGCX010000965.1:0-3865 GCF_052038725.1 Actinosynnema sp. | reverse complement strand
GGGGTTGGTCGGCGGGCGCCCCCGCCGACGCGGGGCCGCACCGGTTCGCCGGGGCGGCCCCGTCGCGCGCTCCGGGCCGGGGCGCGGATCCGCGGGACCCGGCGCGCGTCCCGGATCGCGGCCCGTTCTCGGGGTCCCGTCGCGTGTTCCGGCCCCCGCGCGACTGCTCCGCGCGGGGGAAGTTCCACTCAGCGGAAATGGATCCGGGTGGTCGCGCGCGGGTTGTGGGAGCGTGCCGGACGGCTCGGGCGCGGTGGCGCGGTCCCGGCCGGGAGCGGGCGGGCGGTCGGGGGAGGGGCGGTCCCGGTCCCGGCGACCGGGCGTCCGGCGCGCCCCGCTCCCCGGTCCCCGGCGCGGGGTGGTCCGCTCCGCGCGGGCGGGTCGTCCGGTGTGGACCGCGCTGTGGTACCGCGTGCGCGGTTGTGCCGAGCAGTTCGAGGAAATCGTTCGTCCGGCGACCGGAATGGACGGCTGCGGCGCGTTGTCCGAGGCGTTCGGCGGGGGCCGTGGAAAACTGATCGTGAATTCGTCCTCTGTGGACGAGAAGCGAGTTTTCCCGGCTATCCAGGGGATCACCCGGATGCCGTAGGGGCCTCCTGCCTGCGCAGTAGTACTCACTGCTGTGGTTGCGGTGGCTTCAGTGCGCAGCGAAGTCAACTCGACCGGATCGGGGGGCGAAGTTTTCTGCTCCCTTATTGTGGCAACCCCGTTCGACTCTCTAGATTGGCCGGGTTGGCTCGGGTTGATCAACTGGGAAGAGGCGTTGCGCGTGCGTGCGCTAACCCGAGGACTGCTCGGTGCGGCCGGGTTCCTCGTCATCTGGGAGCTTTTCGGCCGATCTGGCCTGGTTCCCCAGGAGTACCTGCCGCCGCCCTCCGTGGTGGCGGTCGAACTGCTCGCCCTGCTCGGGGACGAGACGTTCCTGCGCGACGTCGTGGCGACCGTGCTGGCGCTGCTCATCTCGGTCCTGCTGTCCGTGGGCGTCGCCGTGCCCGCGGGTCTGGTCCTGGGCAGCGTCGCGTCGGTGCGCCACGCGACGCGCGCCGTGGTGGAGTTCCTGCGCCCCATCCCGTCGGTGGCGCTGATCCCCCTGGCGATCGTCGTGCTGGGCCTCGGCCCGGAGATGAAGATCGCCCTCGCCGTCTACGCGGCGGTGTGGCCGATCCTGTTCAACACCATCTACGCGCTCGACGAGCTGGACCCCCTGCTCGTCGACACCGCCCGCGTGTTCGGCGCCGGCCGGGTGCGCGTGCTGCTCTCCGTGGCGCTGCCCAGCGCGCTGCCGTTCGTGTTCACCGGCATCCGGCTGGCCGCGACGACCTGCCTGGTCGTGCTGGTCAGCGTCGAGATGCTGGCGGGCGGCGCGGCGGGGATCGGCGAGTTCGTCATGGACGCCCGCAGCGGCGCGGGCCGCATGGACCTGGTGCTCGCGGGCACCGTCGTCGCGGGCGTACTCGGCTACCTGGTCAACGAGGGGCTGGAGCGCGCGCAGCGCCGCTGGGTCCGCTGGGGCTTCGCCGCGGGGGGCAGGTCGTGAGGGCGCTGTCGGGTTTCCTCCAGCGGTGGGTGGTCTTCGGCTGCCTGGTCCTGGTGTGGGAGGCGGTCACGTTCCTCGCGGACGACCCGTTCTTCCCGCGCCCCACGGTGATCGCGGACGCCGCCGCGCAGCTGTGGCTCAGCGGCCCCGCCGAGATGCTGGTCCTGACCGACGTGGTGTTCGAGCACCTGGTGCCCAGCCTGACCCGGCTGCTCACCGGGTGGGGCATCGCCGCCGTCGTCGGCGTCGCGCTCGGCCTCGCGCTCGGCCGCTCCGAGCGGGCCATGGAGTACGCGGGGCCGGTGCTGACGTTCATTCGCTCCATCCCGCCGCCCCCGCAGGTGCCGGTGTTCCTGCTGCTGTTCAACATCGGCACCTCGATGCAGCTGGCCACGATCGTCTTCGGCGTGCTGTGGCCGATCCTGCTCAACACCGTCGACGGCGCCCGCTCCGTCGACAGCACCAAGACCGAGACGTCCGAGGTGTTCCGCATCCCGCGCGCCCAGTGGGTCCTCGGCGTCGTCCTGCCGTCGGCCGCCCCGAAGATCTTCGCCGGTCTCCGGGTCAGCCTGTCGCTGTCGCTCGTGCTCATGGTCGTCTCCGAGCTCGTCGGCACCGACAACGGCATCGGCTCGCAGCTGCTGCTCGCCCAGCGGCAGTTCGACTTCCCCGGCATGTGGGCGGGGATCGTCCTGCTCGGCGTGCTCGGCTACACCCTCAACACCGTGCTCCTCGCGCTGGAGAACCGGGCGCTCGCCTGGCAGCCCAAGCGCGAGGGGCGCACCCCCGCGACGGTGGAGGATTGACATGACCGCGATGCTCGAGGTGGCCGCGCTCGGCCACACCTACCAGGGCAAGGACGGCGCCCACACGGCGATCGACGACCTCTCCTTCACCGTCGGCGCCGGTGAGCTGGTCTGCGTCGTCGGCCCCTCCGGGTGCGGCAAGTCCACGCTGCTCCGGACGATCTCCGGGCTGGTGCGCCCCAGCCGGGGCGCGGTGAGCCTGCACGGCGCCGCGGTCAAGGGCGTGCCCGACGACCTCGCCGTGGTGTTCCAGGACTACAGCCGCTCGCTGTTCCCGTGGCTGACGGTGCAGAAGAACGTGGAGTTCCCGCTGCGCAGCTCGGTCGGGCGGGCCAAGCGGCGGGCGCGCGCGGCCGAGGCGCTGGAGTGGGTCGGGCTGGCGGCTGCGGGGCGCAAGTACCCGTGGCAGCTGTCCGGCGGGATGCAGCAGCGGGTGGCGATCGCGCGGGCGCTGGCGTACCGGCCCGCCCTGCTGCTCATGGACGAGCCGTTCGCGTCGGTGGACGCGCAGACCAGGTTCGAGCTGGAGGACCTGCTCCTGAAGATCCGCACCGAACACGACACGACGGTGCTGGTGGTCACGCACGACATCGACGAGAGCGTGTACCTGGGCGACCGCGTGCTGGTGCTGTCGACCTCGCCCGCGTCGGTGGTGGCGGACCTGCGGGTGGACCTGCCCGCGCCGCGCGACCAGATCACCACGCGCGAGTCGGACGTGTTCGTGGGGCTGCGGGCGGAGGTGGCGCGGCTGCTGAACGTGGGCAAGCCCTCGCCCGCCCGGCGCCCGGCGCCCGGTCGGCGGGCCGCTGACGGGCAGGCCGCGAGATGGGCGGCGGAGGAGCGCGCCGAGGTGGAGAGAGGCGCCGCGCAGCGCCTGGCGCGCTGACGGCTTCTCGGCGGCGCCGAGGTTCTTCCCCCTCGGGGGAGTTCGCGGGGCGGTTCCCGCGCGTCCGGTCCGGTGACCGGGGGCGCGGGGCCGCCCTTCGCGCTGTCCGGGGGGCGGGCGTCGCGCTGGTGGTGATCAAGGGTGCTTCGGGGTAACGGGAATCACGTGGTCGGACGATCAAGACCGCTGTGCGGCAAGGGGAGTCGCGCGGGTGGACGGTCAAGACCGCTGCGCGGCAAGGGGAACCGGGCGCGCGGGAGGCCGGGAGTGCTGCGCGGCAACGGGAGCGCGGCGCTTGGGCGCTCAGCGGCGCTGTGCGGCGTTGGCGCGCCGTGCCGGCCGCGGCAGGGCTGCGGGGGCGTTCGACGGCGCTGCGCGGCGTTCAGGGCGGTGCGCGCGTCGTGGGGCTGGAGTTGTTGCGGTGACGGGGAATCCGCTCGCCCGGCGGTGCTCGGACCGGTGCGGTCGCATCGGTCCGCCGGGGCGGAAACCGTTGCGGCGGTTGAAGATCCGGTGTCACGGAGGGTGGTCGCTACGGGGTTCCGCCGGTGCGGGCGCATCGGCGCGGTGCGGGGAATTCGTTGCCGCCACGGGGAAAGCGGGCCCGGTCGGCCGCGCGGGCGGCCTGGAAACGGG
>NZ_JBQGCX010000964.1:0-3796 GCF_052038725.1 Actinosynnema sp. | reverse complement strand
GAGCCTGCCGTCGACCTCGCGCTGGAACAGCACGTGCGCGATGAGCCGCACCCGGTCCTCGACCGAGTCGACGCCCCGCTCCCCCGCGAACGCCGCCAGCAGCAGCCCCTGCCCGGCCGCGCCGAGCGAGGACTGGATCGGCAGGCGGTCGGCCAGCGCGCCGCCGACGCCGGGGGCCGCCGCGAGCAGGGCGAGCAGCCTGCCGAGCCGGTTGGCCCACCAGTCGTCGCGCTGCTCGACGCCCATCGCCGCCCACGCCGCCGTGCCCGGCACCCGGAGCGCGGCCAACTGGTCCCGCAGCCGGTCGACGGCCCCGCGGTCCACGCCCGAGCCGATCTCGCGCTCGCGCAGCCCCAGCAGGTCCACGTCCCGCACCGCCGCCAGCACCGGCCCGGTGGCCCGGACGAACGGCCGGAGCGCCAGCACCACGTCCCGATCGGTTATGCCGCCCACGTCAACCTCCCCGCGCCCACCGCACCCGCCCGGCGGGCGCCGGACGAGCCCACACCCCAACGCCTACCCCCGAGCGCGCCCGCGAACCACCCGCCACGCGCCCGGCCCGGCACCCGGCGCCCGACGGCGGCCCGCCCCGGCGCACGCTCAGGCCGGGCGCCCCATGATCGCGCCCAGCGCGACCGCCCCCGGCAGCGCGCCCGCGCCGAACAGCGCCAGCGTGCGCCAGTCGTTGGCCAGCACGACGTCGCCGCCGGGCCCGAACACGCCCAGGACCAGCAGCACGCCCAGCCACACCAGCAGCGGCGACGCGGCGACCGACATCTTGCGCGAGCAGCTCGACGCCGCGATCACCAGCAGCGGCATCGACACCGCCGCCACCACCACCGAGATCGGGAACGGCCAGCCGCCCACGGCGGGCAGGAGGGTGCCGTCCAGGCGCAGCGGCAGGAAGAACAGCTCCAGCACCGCCAGCACGGCCGTCTGGACCAGCACCGCCGCGTGGGCCACCCGGTCGTCCAGGCCCATCCGGTCGCGGAGCTGCGGGCGCGCCGCCGTGCCGGGGGCGGCGCCGACGTCCGCGCCCCCGGTTGTCCGGTCGTCGGCCGCCATCAGCCGCCCAACCCGCCGAACAGGTCGTGCTCCGCGCCCGCCGCGGGCCCGCTCGCCAGCACGTAGTGCTCGTTCGGCAGCACCGGCTGGGCGATCCCGTTGGACAGCGCGTAGCTGGCCCCGCCCGCCCCGTCCTGCCACACCGTCACCTGCGTGGTGTGCGCGCGCAGCGCCCGCAGCTTGGCCATCAGGTGCTCGGACACGTCGATCGTGGTCGTGATGACCGCGTCGTCGACGGCGGGCAGCTCGCCGGGCTCGGGCAGCCGGAACGGCAGGTCCGCCAGCGCGGCCAGCTCGCGGGCGCCCGCCTCGGTCTCCTCGCGGGAGGTCACGGTGTGGAACAGCCGCTCCACCCCGCTCGACGCCGCGACGGCCGCCGCGGTGATCTCGTGCGCCCGGATGTGGTCGGGGTGCCCGTAGCCGCCGAACGCGTCGTAGGTCACCACGACCTGCGGCTTCACCGCGTTGATGATCGCGAGCAGCTCGTCGGCCTGCTCCTGGGCCGACCCGGCGACGAAGGCGCGCGGGTGGGCGTTGGCGGCGGTGCCGACCATGCCGGAGTCGCGCCAGCGGCCGTGGCCGCCGAGGAACCGGTGGTCGGTCACGCCGAGCGCGGCGCACGCGGCGCGCAGCTCGGCGACGCGGTAGCCGCCGAGCTGGTCGGCGGCGTCGGCGGCGAGTTCCCGCAGCGCGGGCGGGATGATCTCGCCCTCCTCGCCGAGGGTGCAGGTGACCACGGTGACCTGCACGCCGTCCGCCGCGCAGCGGGCGATCGTGCCGCCCGTCCACAGGCTCTCGTCGTCGGGGTGCGCGTGGACCAGCAGCAACCGGGGTGGGGCGGTGAGCGTCACCCGACCAGCGTAGAGGTTGCGGCGGGGCAGGCCGGGGAGGCGGGCCAGTGCTCTCCCCGAGCACGACAGCGCCCGCGCGGGGCGAGGACCCCGCGCGGGCGCTGAAGACCTGTCGGCGGACCGCCGACTAGCCGACGATCATCGGCTTGACCTCGGCGAAGTGGCACGCGGACAGGGTCTGGCTGCCCGCCCTGCGCTCCAGCTTCGGCTCCTCGGTCGCGCAGATGTCCTGCGCCTTCCAGCACCGGGTGCGGAACCGGCAGCCCGACGGCGGGTTCACCGGGGACGGCACGTCGCCGGTGAGCACGATCCGCTGGCGCCTGCGCTCCAGCTTCGGGTCCGGCACCGGCACGGCCGACAGCAGCGCCTGCGTGTACGGGTGCGTCGGCTTGCTGTAGATCTCCTCGCGGTCGCCGATCTCGACGATCTTGCCGAGGTACATCACGGCGACCCGGTCGGAGATGTGCCGCACCACGGACAGGTCGTGCGCCACGAACAGGTAGGCCAGGCCGAGGCGCTCCTGGAGCTCCTCCAGCAGGTTGACCACGCCGGCCTGCACGGACACGTCCAGCGCGGACACCGGCTCGTCCAGCACGATCAGCTTCGGGTTCAGCGCGAGCGCGCGGGCGATGCCGATGCGCTGGCGCTGGCCGCCGGAGAACTCGTGGGCGTAGCGGTTGCGGTGCTCCGGGTTGAGGCCGACCAGCTCCATGAGCTCGTTGACCCGCTGCTGCACGCTGCGGCCCTCGCCGCCGTCCACGCCGTGGATCTTGAACGGCTCGGAGATGAGCTCGTTGATCTGCCAGCGCGGGTTCAGCGACGCGTACGGGTCCTGGAACACGATCTGCATGTCCCGGCGCACGCCGCGCAGCTGGCCGCCCTTGAGCTTGGTCAGCTCGCGGCCCTCGAACTTCACCGAGCCCGAGGTGGGCTTGTGCAGCTGGAGGATGGCGCGACCGGTGGTGGACTTGCCGCAGCCGGACTCGCCGACCAGGCCGAGCGTCTCGCCCGCGTGCAGGTCGAAGGTGACGCCGGAGACGGCCTGCACCTGCCCGACCGTGCGGGGGATGATGCCGCCGCCGCGCACGGGGAAGGCCTTGACCAGGTCCTTGACCTCCAGCAGCGGGGTGCGGCTCGCGCCGGGCTGCCGGGCGGGGGTGTCGGTCGAGGTGCTCATGAGGTCGGGTTCTCCCCTTCGTGCAGGCGCGCCTCGACCGCGGTGGCGTCCTCGATGACGGGGATGCCGGGATTCGCGGCGGTCAGTGCGGCCGGGTTCTCCACGACGCCGATCTCCTCCGTGGCGAACAGCCGCTGGGGGTTCGGGATGGTCGCGAGGTGGGCGGAGCGGTGGCAGCGGGCGAAGTGGTTCGCCCGGTCGGTCTCCAGCAGCAGGGGCTCGGTCTCCCGGCACTGGTCGACCGCGAGCGGGCAGCGCGGCGAGAACGGGCAGCCCTTGGGCAGGTTCATCAGCGACGGCGGCGTGCCCTTGATGGGCGTGAGCCGCCTGCCGAGCATCTGCGGGTTCGGGATGGAGCCGATGAGGCCGACGGTGTAGGGCATCCGCTGGGCCTCGAAGACCTCGTCCACGCCGCCCTGCTCGACGACCGTGCCGCCGTACATGACCTGCACGCGGTCGACCATGCCCGCCACGACGCCGAGGTCGTGGGTGATGATCATGATGCCCGCGTTCGTCTCGTCCCGGATGCGCAGCAGCGTGTCCAGGATCTGCGCCTGCACGGTGACGTCCAGTGCGGTGGTCGGCTCGTCCGCGATGATCACGTCCGGGTCGTTGTTGATCGCCAAAGCGGTCAAAAACCGCGGCCGCAAGCCCCCGGCGAAAACGGGCGGGGGAAGCGGGGCGCGCCGGGCGGGCGGCGGGC
>NZ_JBQGCX010000963.1:0-4767 GCF_052038725.1 Actinosynnema sp. | reverse complement strand
GGCGGCAGCGGCGGATGGCCGATCCGGTGGGCGGGGGCGCGGGGCCTTTCGGTGGTCGCGCTCGGCGCTCCGGGCGTTCACCCGGCGGCGCGGCCCGTGCGCGGTGCGGGGCTCGGGCGCTCCCAGGGGCACGCGCCTGGCGGCCTGCCCCGCGCGCCCAGGGGCCCGAGCGCTCCCCGGTGCGCCCCCGTCAGCCCCGCTCGTCGATCGGCACGGCCGCCCCGGTGACCCGCACGCCCGGCGCGCCCGCCTCGGCCACCACCACCAGCTCGCTCGGCCGCCCCATGTCGACCCCCTGGTGCAGCACGAACCGCCCGCCGTCCGGCAGCTGCCCCAGCTCCCGCAGGTACCCGCCGAACGCCGCCGCGGCGGCCCCGGTCGCCGGGTCCTCCACCACCCCGCCCACCGGGAACGGGTCGCGGGCGTCGAACACGTCGGGCGCGCGGCGGTGCACCAGCTGCGCGGTGAGGGCGTCGGCGCCCGCCAGCAGGGCGCGCAGGGCGGGGAAGTCGTAGTCCAGGGCGGCCAGCACGGCCCGGTCGCGGACCGCCACCACCAGGTGCCAGCCGCCGCCGAACGCCCAGCGCACCGGCAGCTCCGGGTCCAGGTCGGCGCGCGACCAGCGCAGCGCGGCGAGCGCGGCGTCGACGTCCGGCGCGGGCCTGGTGCGGGTCGGGACGCTGGTCAGGGTGGCCGTGCCGCCGTCGACGTCGACCAGCACCTCACCCGCCGCGGTGTCCAGCGTGATCGTGCCGGGCAGGCCGAGGGCGACGGCCGCCGCGACGGTGGCGTGCCCGCAGAACGGCACCTCGGCCTCGGGGCTGAAGTAGCGGACCGCGAACCGGCGCGGGTCGGGGCCGGGCAGCAGGAACGCGGTCTCGGAGTAGCCGACCTCGGCGGCGGTCGCGAGCATCCGCTCGGGGGTCAGCTCCCGCGCGTCGAGGACGACACCGGCGGGGTTCCCGCCGGTCGGGGTGGTGGTGAAGGCGGCGTAGCGCAGGACGTTCGACATGCGTCCATCGTGCGGAATCAGTGGAATCGAGTCCAACGATGAACGTGCATGGCAGGTATCGCTATGTTCGATGGATGGACACCCGGCTGCTGCGCACCCTGCTGGTACTGGCGCGAACCGGGAGCTTCACCGCCACAGCCGCCGAGCTGCACCTGGTCCAGTCCTCGGTGACCAGTCAGGTCAAGGTCCTGGAGCGGCACCTGGGGGCGCGGCTGTTCGACCGGCTGCCGCAGGGCGCGCGGCTCACCGAGGCCGGGCGCAAGGCGGTGGAGAACGCGCGCGACGTGCTGTCCGCCGAGCAGCGGCTGCTGGACGCGGTGCGGGGCAGCACCGAGGTCGAGGGCGACGTGCGGATCGGCGCGCCGGAGTCGGTGTGCGCCTACCGGTTGCCGCAGCGGATCGCGGACGCGGCGCTGCGCTGGCCGGGCATCAGCGTGCACCTGTCCCCCGCCGGGACCAAGGAGGTGCTGCTCGGGGTGCGGCGTGGCACGCTCGACCTGGGGCTCGCGCTGGACGACGGGCTCGTCGCGCCCGGCCTGACCGTCCACCCGATCGGGGTGGAGCCGATCGAGCTGGTGGCCGCGCCGGGCGCGGTGGCGGAGGAGCGGTACTTCCTGCTGGAGGAGGGCTGCTCCTACACGGACCGGTTCGTGCGGGAGCTGACCGGGCGGCGGCCGCAGATCACCCGGTTCGGGAGCATCGAGGCGGTGCGGTCGTGCGTGGTGGCCGGGCTGGGGTGGACGGTGCTGCCGAGGGTCGCGGTGGCCGAGCAGCTGGAGAGCGGGGCGCTGCGGCGGCTCGGGGAGCTGCCGGACAGCACCCTGTACCTGGTCACCGACCCCCGGCGCACGCTGCCCGCGGCGGTCCGCGCGGTGGCGGAGGCGGTGCTGTAGCGCCGGTCCCGATCTCCGGGGCCCGGCTCGGGGCCCTAACCTGGGCGGGGTGATCGAGTCGAACGTTCCCGGACGCGCCGGTGAGCTGGTCGTGCGGACCTGGCCGAACCTGGGGGCCACCTGGCTGGCGGTGCTCGTGCACGGGTGCGGGGAGCACGCCGGGCGGTACGGGCACGTCGCCGAGTCCCTGGTGGCGGCGGGCGCGCTGGTGGTCGCGGCGGACCAGGTCGGGCACGGGGCGTCGGAGGGCGAGCGGGCCCTGGTCGAGGACCTCGGGACGCTCGTCGGCGACGTCGACACCGTGATCGGCGCGGCCGGGGTGGACCTGCCGGTGGTGCTGGTCGGGCACGGCGTCGGCGGCCTGGTGGCGGCCCGGTACGCGCAGGACCACCAGGACCGGCTCGCCGCGCTGGTGCTGTCCGCGCCGGTGCTGGGCGCGTGGGAGGGCCTGGACGCGCTCGGTGGCGACGACCTGTCCGGCACGGAGGTCGACCCGGCCGAGCTGTCCAGGGACGAGGAGGTCGGCCGCGCGTACGCCGCCGACCCGCTGGTGTGGCACGGCCCGGTGCCCCGGCCGACGCTGGAGGCGGTGGAGCGGGCGATCGACGAGGTGAACTTCGGGCCGGTGCTGGACCGGGTGCCGGTGCTGTGGCTGCACGGCGGGGCCGACCGGCTGGTGCCCGAGGCCGACACGCGCACCGGCGCGGACCGGCTGCGCGGGGCGCGGTTCGAGGAGCGGGTCTACCAGGGGGCGCGACACGAGGTGCTGCGCGAGACGAACCGGGACGAGGTGCTCGGCGACGTGGTCGACTTCGTCAGGCGGGCGCTGGGCGGGAGTTGACCGGGGGCTGGGCGAGGGCCGGGTCTGGCGGGCCTGCCGGGCAGGCCTGCCGGGCAGCTCGGTTCACCTGGGCAGCGCGGTTCAGCCCGGCCGGGCCGGTTCACCCCGGCCGGGTGCGCTCGATCAGCTCGGCCGCCTCGCCGCGCGGGCCGCACCGGCTCGCCCCGAACAGGGCGCCGTCTCTGGAGACCTCGACCGACGCGCTCTCCGGGAGGCGGGCCAGCAGCTCGGCGGGCACCGCGTAGTGCGGCACGCTCACCAGCACCACCTCGTCGCCGCGGCGCTCGGCGAGCACGCCGATGCTGCCGACCACCGAGGCCCGCACCCGCACCCGACACCCGTCGACGTCCACCGCGTAGTCCCGGCGCGCCAGCGCCCGCAGCTGCCGCTCCAACCGGGCGCCGCGCAGCGCGATCCCCTTGCGCCGCAACCCGACCAGCACCTCGGCGGGCCACACCGGGTCCACGTCGGACAGCCCGAGCGCGCCGGGCGGCTCACCGAGGTCGAGCTGCTCCCAGCAGCCCGCGAACTCGGCCGCGGTCAGCCGGACCGGGTCCCACAGGACGGTGTGCCCGGTCAACGGGCGCGGCCCCCGGTCGCGCCCGGCGCAGGTCGACGGGGCCGGGCCGCGCCCGACCGCCGTCCCACGCCCCCGGGGCGCCCGCCCTCACCGCGCTCCCCCACCGACCCCCCCCCCCCGCGCGGCGGCCGGGTGTGCGGTGGCCGCGCGCCACCGCGCCGGTCGGGGTGGCAGCCCCTCGTCGCGGCGGCGCGGCCGGTCCATCATCGTGCGCCCCGGAGCGCGGCGCGCCGTCGAATCGCGGGATGGGCGCGGCCGGTGCGGGCCGGGTTCGGCATTCCGCCGCCGCCCCCTGGAAATGCGCCGGGCAAAGGCGCGCGGGGACGCGCCCGGCGCCCCGCTCACCCGTTCAGTGAGCCGGATCACGGGAAATCGTTCGGCTCACGGCCTTGACCATTCACCGCGCTTTTCGCTCCACCGCGCAGAATTGCACCCGTCCAACCCGGTCGCGACCACAGCGGGTGCCTACGGCGGCCGTCGAGCGGCCCAGTCGGCTACGACGAACGGGTGGCGGTGTCGGGCCCTTCGGGGACTCGTGGAGAATTTGCCCGCGATGAGCGGACAGGACCTGGAACTGGTGATCACAGTGGTGGTCACCGCCCACGACGAGCGTCAGGCGCTGGACGCCTGCGCCGGGTTGCTGCGCCGGATCGGCGGTCGGATCGTCCAGACGAGGGACTGCTCCGACGAGGAGCCCGGCTGCTGGTCCCTGACGGTGTTCAAGGAGTCGGGGGAGAGCGCGGAGCACAGCGTGCCCGCCGCCCTGACCAGGGCCGTCCGCCGGTTCGTCCGGGGGCTGGGCGAGCACTTCCCCACCCCGAAGGTCGCCTGCGAGCCCCCGACGGCGTGGACGGTGCTCGACGACGTCCACCTGCTCGGCCCGCTGGTCCAGGGCGCGGAACGGGTGCTGGTCGAGGCCTGGGCGGGCGGCGACCCGCTGCGCCGCAGCCCCGTGCCCGCCCCGAGGGCGGAGCACCCCCCGACGCCCGCGCCGACCACGTTCGCCGAACCGCCCGCGCCGCAGAGCGCGGAGCCGGTGATCCCCGCGCAGCCGGACGCCGCACCCCCGGCCCCCGAGCCCCCGGCCCCGCCCGAGCAGGACGCCGGACCGCCGCGCGCCGAGCCCCAGGCGCTCCCCGAGGCGACGCCGACCGCCGAGACCGTCGGGACCGTCGGGACCGCCGAGCCCCGGACGGCGCCTGAGTCCGACATGCCCCAGGAACCCCTGGCGGCACCCGCCCGCTTCGCGCCCGCCGCGCCTCCGGAGCTCCTGGCGACGCCCGAGCCCTTCACGCCCCAAGGCCCCCCGGCGTCGCCCGAGTTCTTTGCGCCCACCGCCCCCCAAGAACCCCCGGCGACGCCCGAGTTCCTCGCACCCGCCGCGCCCCAGGAACCCCTGGCGACGCCCGAGTTCCTCGCACCCGCCGCACTCCACGAACCC
>NZ_JBQGCX010000962.1:0-3003 GCF_052038725.1 Actinosynnema sp. | reverse complement strand
ATGTAGTTCTGGCTCGTCGCCTAAGTCGCGTGCCCCAGCAGCGCCATGATCTCCGACGCCGTCGCCCCTTCCTCCGCCAACCGCGTCGCGAACGTGTGCCGCAACGCGTGCAGGTTCGCCCCCGACGGCACCCGGTCGTGCAACCCCGCCCACCGGAAGCACGACCGCACCAGGTACTCCAACCCACCCCGCCCGATCGGCTCCCCGTGCCGGTCCCGCAGCAACGCCGAACCCCGGTCGAACCGCCCCTGCGGGAACCGCTTGCGGCACGACGCCAGGTACTCGTCCACCACCCGCTCCATCGCGGGCTCGATCGGCACCGACCGGTCCCGGTTGCCCTTGCCCAGCACGTGCAGCCGCCGCTCCCCGGACCGCCCCACCACCGACGCCAGCGTCAACGTCCGCATCTCCACCGACCGCAACCCCGCCACCAGCCCCAGCGCCAGCACCAGCACGTCCCGCTCCGGCCACGGGTCCCGCGCCTTCCGCGCCCCCTCCGCGGCAGCCGCCAGCAACCGCTCCGGCGTGTCCTCCCCGCGCAGCGGCTTCGGCACCAGCGGCGGCGTCTTGGGGCGCGCCACGGCGCCCATCGGGTTGCCGGGCACCAGGTCCTCGGCGACCAGGAACGTCAGGAACTGGTTCCAGGTGGACCAGGCCCGCAGCACCGAGCTCTTGGCGTGCGAGTCAGCGAACACCCCGAACGCCGACCGCAGGTGCGTCCCGGTCAGGTCCTCCACCCGAAGCTCACCCACCTCGCGCCCGACCACCTCGCCCAGCAGCGCGTTGACCCCGGCGAGGTCGCGCCGGTACGCGGCGGTGGTGTGCGGCGAATCCTTCCTGGGCCTGCGGGCCTGGAAGAAGGCTTCCTGAGCAGCGAGTACGTCCACGCCACCTTTACTACCGCACGGGACCGACAATTCGGCCCAGTTGGTTACCCGAACGGGGGAGGTGGGGGTGGTTCGGGCAGGTGGTGACTGGTGGCGGGGGAGCGGCGGGTGTGAGCAGGACGAGGCGCGATGCTCCCTGCCGGGAGAGGGGGCGGTGGAGGTGAGCGGTCACCGGCAGGGGAGTCCCAGCGTTGGACGCTCGTCGGCGGCGGTGACGTGAGAGGCCAGGGGGCACGGCGTGCCGAACGCGCGGGCGTCGGACCCGTCGGACCTGTCGAGCGCGCCGAGCGCAGCGGGTCACCGACCCAACGCGATCCGTATCGTTTGATGGATAATGGCGATTATCCATCAAACAGCGGTCGGGGTGGGTCAGCCCCTCTCGGGGGACCCCGGTAGTTGATCTTCAAACGAGTCCCGCCGAAGGCCCTCAGAACGCCTCCAACGACACGTTGCGCGCGCCCCTCCACGCCTCGACGCCGCAGCGGGACGCCGGTCGACGCCACTTGAGGCAGGGCGGAGTCCGGGGGGCGGGCCTCGGGGGGACGCCTTGATCAAGCCCGAACCGGCCGCCGGGCGCCTTGCGGCACGACGTCGACGCACTCCAGGACACACCCGTGGATGCGTCACGTGACGTATTACCGGCCGACTCAAGCAGGCCGACACCGACGGCCGCCAGTCGACCGCTGACGTCTCGAACGCTCAGCGCCCCGAGCCCGCATCGCTCGCGCTGCCGCGCCGAGCCGACGCCGCCGTCCGTCGCGCGCACGCCGCTCGACGGCGACGCGTCGCGCACGCCCCGTCGCGGCCCACGGCGGCGCCGTTGGCGCACACGCGACGCACCACCGTCGCCCGGACGTTCCAGCGCCCCCTCTCACCCCTCTGACCAGCACCTCCGTAATGCCGATAATCTACATTATGTTAAGTAAGCAATCCGGGCCCCTCCCCGCGGCCGTGGCAGCGCGGTACGGTCGGCGGGTCGTTCGGTCGAGTCGGTGGAGGCGCGCCCGTGAGCCCGGTCTAGCGATGGCCCGTCCGGGGCTGTCACGGAGCCGAAAGGCGACCGGGCATGGGCAAGACCGACAAGACCCGCCCCTGGTGGGTGCAGATGGCGGACGCTCCGATGTCCGCGTGCGTTCCGGTGCACGATCACCGGTTCGGCGGGTGCGCGCTCCCCGCCGTCATCAGCGAGGCCACCGCTTCCCTCGGGCAGCCGCGTTCGGGGTGCCACTGGGCGGGGTCCGCGTCGTACTGGTTCCGGCGTTGCGAGAGCCGCGGGCACCGGGAGTGGGCGTTCCGGCGCCGGGAGGACCGGCGGCGTGATCGGCGGGCGGCGCGGCGGGCGTTGCGGGAGCACCTGGGCTGATCGGGTCGCGGCGTGCGGCGGGGCGTCCGGGGTGTCCCGCCGCTCCCCCGCGACCGCGACCCGCCGTTGATCACCGTCGTCCCGTGGGTGTCGGTGTGCCCGGGTACGCTGCGCCGATGCACAGCCCTGCTGCCACCGGGTCGTGGGCCGACGGCCCGCTGCTGGCCCTGGACCTGGAGACCACCGACGTCGAGCCGCGTCGGGACCGGATCGTCACCGCGTCCGTGGTCGTGATCACGCCCGGCGCCGAGGGGGCGAAGCCGGACGTGCGGGTGCGGACGTGGTTGGCCGATCCGGGTGTGCCGATCCCGGCGTCGGCGACGGCGATCCACGGGATCAGCACCGAGCAGGCGCGGGCCGAGGGGCGGCCGGTGGGTGAGGTGGTGGCCGAGGTCGAGGCGCTGCTGGCCGAGTTGTGGACGGCGTCCACTCCCCTGTGCGCGTTCAACGCGCCGTTCGACCTGACGATGCTGGACGCGGAGCTGCTTCGGCACCACGGGCGGTCGTTGCGGGTGTCGGGGCCGGTGGTGGACCCGTTGTGCGTGGATCGGGCGTTGGACCCGCGTCGGGTGGGCAAGCGGACGTTGGGTGCGGTGTGCGAGCACCACGGGGTGCGGTTGGAGGGCGCGCACACGAGTGCGGGTGACGCGTTGGCGGCGGCGCGGTTGGCGTGGAAGTTGGCTCGGGTGCACCCGGTGGAGGTGGGTGGGATCGCGCTGTCGGAGCTGCACGAGCGGCAGGTGGGGTGGTTCC
>NZ_JBQGCX010000961.1:0-18196 GCF_052038725.1 Actinosynnema sp. | reverse complement strand
GGAGGCGGTGAAGGTCGCCCCGGTCGCGCTGGAGCTGGCAGGCCCCCGCGGGATCAGGCCGGTCATCGTGCACGGCGGGCAGCACGCGGGCGTGGTCGAGCAGGCGCTGGCCGCGTTCGGGCTGGTCCCTGACGTGGTGCTGGACGTGCCGCGCGCCACCGGGACCCAGGCGGAGCTGCTGTCGCTGCTGGTGCCGCAGGTCGACCGGGTGCTGCGGCGGCGCGCGCCCGCGGCCGTGCTGGTCCAGGGCGACACGACCACCGCGCTCGCGGGCGCGCTGGCCGCGTTCTGGCGCGGGGTTCCCGTCGCCCACCTGGAGGCGGGGCTGCGCACCGGCGAGCTGGCCAGCCCGTTCCCCGAGGAGGGGACCCGGCAGATGATCGCCCGCATCGCCGCGCTGCACCTGGCCCCCACCGACGACGCGGCCTGCGCGCTGCTCGGCGAGTCGCTGCCCGACGGGAACGTCGTGGTCACCGGCAACACGGTGGTGGACGCGGTGCAGCGGGTCGCCGCCGCCGACCTGCCCGCGCGCGACCCGGACCTCGCGGTGCTGGAGCGGGTGCTCGACGAGCACGGGCAGCGCCTGGTGCTGGTCACCGTGCACCGCCGCGAGTCCTGGGGCGAGCCGCTCGACCGGGTGCTGGGCGCGGTGCGCGGCATCGCCGACCGGCACCCGGACGTGCGGGTGCTGCTGCCCGCGCACCCGAACCCGGCGGTGCGCGCGCAGGTCGTCGCCGCGCTCGGCGGGCACCCGAGGATCGTGGTGACCGAGCCGCTGGACTACCCGGACCTGGTGCGGGCGCTGCGCAGGTCGGCGCTGGTGCTCACGGACTCCGGCGGCATCCAGGAGGAGGCGCCCTCGTTCGGGGTGCCGGTGCTGGTGCTGCGGGAGAGCACCGAGCGGATGGCGGCGGTGGACGCCGGGTGCGCGTGGCTGGTCGGCACCGACCCGACGCGCATCCTCGCCGAGGCGGGCTGGGCGCTGGGCGCGCGGCTGCGCCTGCCGCACAGCCGCAACCCGTTCGGTGACGGATTTGCCGCCATCAGGGTTCGAAAAGCACTGGAAAGGCTACTGGGAATTGCCCCGGTTCCCGTGCTTTCCGGCGCTCCGACCGTTCCTGCCATGCGCGTTCCGTAATCCCTCACCCGGCGGTGGAGAAAAACTTCCCGGTCGAGTGAGAACGGGTCTGCCGGTGATACGAAAACGGCGGCCTGGTTCGATATCGGCCTCGAGGGGCGGAATACAGCAGAAGGGCTTTCGACATGAACCACACCTGGGCGCGCCGAGTCGGAGCTGTCATCGCGGCACTGGCCGCGGGGCTGGTGTCCACCGCGGCCCCCGCGCTCGCGGGCGAGGTCCCGGCGGGGGTCGCGGCGGTCGGCGTCGCCGACTACGTGGTGAACGGGCAGACCGTCACCACCGGGGTGCTCGCGCCCTGCTCCGTGGAGGGCGTGAAGGTCAACGCCTCGCTGCTCACGGTCCGGACCGGCGTCCGCTTCGGCCCCGGCTCCACCACCTGCACCACCACGGTGGTCGACCCGGAGAACTACATCACCACCACCAAGTCCGAGGCGCTGGGCTCGCAGTTCGAGCTGTCCGCGCTGATGGACGCGGGCGGCCCCCGCCTCAAGATCGCCTCCTGGCAGCTCTCCTGCAGCGCCACCCAGGAGGGCACCAGCGCCCAGTGGGGCATCAGCGGCCTGTCCGGCTTCACCGGCCTGCCGAGCCAGCTGACCGCCAACTACACCTACGACATCAAGAAGAACGGGAACCTGCTCGCGAAGGTGATCTTCGGCGAGGTCACCACCCCGCCGGACGGCAGCATCACCATGAACCTGATGCGCGTGCAGTTCCAGCCCGCGTCGGGCGTCACCGGCGAGGTCGTCGTGGGCTCCACGGCCTGCTCGCCCACCCCCTGACGGCTCCCGGACGACGCCGGAGGCCGGGTGCTCGCCGAGCACCCGGCCTCCGGCCGTTCCGAATCCAGCTGCCCCGAATCCCGCTGCCCCGAGCTCCACTGCCCCGAGCCCTCGGGGCAGCCGCGCGGTCAGCCGACCGCGGGCTCCCCGTCCAGCTCGACGCCCGCGGCCCGCAGCTGCTCCAGCGCCGAGTCCACCGTCGGCCGCGCCACCCCGGCGGTCAGCCCGAGCAGCACCCGCGTGGCGAACCCGGCCGCCGCCGCGTCCAGCGCCGTCGCCCGCACGCAGTGGTCCGTGGCGATCCCCACCACGTCCACCCGCTCCACGCCGCGCTCGCGCAACCAGTCCACCAGGGACGCCCCGTCACCGGCCGCGCCCTCGAACCCCGAGTACGCCGCCTCGTACGCGCCCTTGGAGAACACCGCCTCCACCCCGGTCACGTCCAGCTCCGGGTGGAACGAGGCCCCCGCCGTCCCGGCCACGCAGTGCACCGGCCACGAGTCCACGAAGTCCGGCGACTCGCTGAAGTGCCCGCCGGGGTCGACGTGGTAGTCCCGCGTCGCCACGACGTGGTCGTACCCGCCGGCCCGCACGTGCGCGCTGATGGCCGAGGCCACCGCCGCGCCGCCCGCCACCGCGAGCGATCCCCCCTCGCAGAAGTCGTTCTGCACGTCCACCACGATCAGTGCCCTGCCCACAGCGCCCACCTCACAGGAAAGTCGTCGGGATCGCCGGGTCGCCCTTCGACAGCTTCAGCCCCTCCCACGGCACGCTCACCAGCGCCGCGCGCAGTCGCTCCCGGCTGCGCTCCAGGGAGTTGACGCCCTCCACCAGCTCGCCGCCGCGCGCCAGCGCGACCTGCAGCGGCCGGTCGTGCTCCTGAGCCTCGGGCTGGACGCCGGGGCCGTGGACGACCTCCTCCAGCGCCGTCCCGGTCTCCTTGTGCCTGCGCAGCGCGCCCTTGCGCCCGCCGCGCGACTCCTTGTGGGAGCTGCGCTTGGCGACCGGGCGACCGTCCACCTCGACCAGCTTGTAGACCATGCCCGCCGTCGGCGCGCCCGAGCCGGTCACCAGCGAGGTGCCCACGCCGTACGCGTCCACCGGCTCGGCCCGCAGCGCCGCGATCGAGTACTCGTCCAGGTCGCCGGACACCACGATCCGGGTCGACCTCGCGCCCAGCCCGTCGAGCTGGTCGCGCGCCTGCCTGGCCAGCACGCCCAGGTCGCCGGAGTCGATGCGCACCGCGCCCCGCTCCGGGCCCGCGACGCGCACGGCGGTCTCGATGCCGTTGGTGATGTCGTAGGTGTCGACCAGCAGCGTGGTGCCCGCGCCCAGCGCGTCGACCTGGCTGCGGAACGCGGCTTCCTCGTCGTCGTGCAGCTGCGTGAACGCGTGCGCGCAGGTGCCGGTGGTGGGGATGCCGTACCGGCGCCCCGCCTCCAGGTTGGACGTCGCGGTGAAGCCCGCCAGGTACGCGGCCCGCGCGGACGCGACCGCCGCCTCCTCGTGCGTGCGGCGCGAGCCCATCTCGATCATGCGGCGGCCGTTGGCGGCGCCCACCATGCGCGCGGCGGCCGAGGCGACCGCGCTGTCGTGGTTCAGGATCGACAGGGCCAGCGTCTCCAGCACCACGCCCACGCCGAACGGCGCGGTCACGGTCAGCACCGGGGAGCCGGGGAAGTACAGCTCGCCCTCGGGGTAGCCGTCGACGTCGCCGGTGAACTCGTAGTCGTCCAGCCACGCCAGCGTCGCGTCGTCCACCACGCCGGTGCGCTCCAGCAGCTCCAGCTCGGCCGGGCCGAATCGGAAGGACGTGATGGCGTCCAGCAGCCTGCCGGTGCCCGCGACCACGCCGTAGCGGCGGCCCTCGGGGAGCCTGCGGGCGAAGACCTCGAAGACGCACGGCCGGTCGGCGGTGCCGTCGCGCAGCGCCGCTGCCAGCATCGTCAGCTCGTAGTGGTCGGTGAACAGCGCCGTGGACGACATGTCCAGAGCGTAGGCGCGGCCTCGGCGAACGCGCACCACCCGGACCTATGGGCTCCACCACCCTCGCGAACATGACACCATTGGCGGTATGACCACGCCCGTCGAGCAGGAGCGGACGCAGGCAGACCAGGTCGCGGAGGAGGGGGCGTCGGCGGACAGCCCCTGGATGACGCTCGTCTGGAACGACCCGGTGAACCTGATGTCCTACGTGACGTACGTGTTCCAGAAGGTCTTCGGCTACAGCAAGGACCACGCGACCAGGCTGATGATGGACGTGCACCACAAGGGCCGGGCGGTCGTGTCCTCCGGCACCAAGGACAAGATGGAGGCCGACGTGGCGAAACTGCACGCCGCCGGTCTGTGGGCGACCATGCAGCGGTCGTCGTGAACCGCTGGCACCGCTCCGGCGAGCAGGTGGTGTGCCACCTGGACCGCCAGGAGGCCGCGGTCGTGCGCGGCCTGGTGAGCCAGATCCAGGACATGCTGCTGGCGCGCGCCGAGGAGGCCCCGCAGGACGAGCTGTCCGAGCTGACCGGCATCCGCACCGGGCCGTCGACGCCGCCCGACGACCTGATCCTGGGCAGGCTCCTGCCGGACTTCCACCGGCTGGACCTGGACGAGCACGAGGCGGGCGACGAGGACTCGGCGGCGGCGCTGCGCTCGCTGCACGAGCCCGCGCTCCTGGACGCCAAGACCGGGGTGGCCGCCGTCGTGCTGGACACGTGCCCGCCGGAGGGCGGCGACGTGCGGCTCGGGCCCGCCGAGGCGGAGGCGTGGCTGTCGGCGCTCAACGACGTGCGGCTGGCGCTGGGCACGGCGCTGGACGTGCAGGAGGACATGCCGGACGAGCTGCCCGAGGATGACCCGCGCTCCCCGCACCTCGGGGTCTACCACTGGTTGACCTGGGTGCAGGAGACGCTGGTCGAGGCGGTCATGGGGTGACCGGGCCCGTGCCGGGCGGGGTGCTGCTGGGCCGCTCCGGTGGCGCGGTGGTGCTGCTGGCTCCCGACGGCGGGCTGGTGGCCGGGGTGGACGTGCGCGGCGCGCCCACCGGGACCCGCGAGCTGGACCTGCTGGCACCGGGAACGCTGGTCGAGCGGGTGCACGCGGTGGTGCTGTCCCGTGACGGGCTCGGCGCCGAGGACGGTGTGCTGCCGTGGCTGGCCGAGCGCGGCCGGGGGTTCCGGGTCGGCGCGGGCGCGCACGAGGTCGTGCCGATCGTGCCGACGCTCGCGGTCGGTTCCGCCCCTGGCGACCCGGCTGCGGGACGTGCGGCGTGCGAGGCGGCCGAGCCGTGGACCGGGGACGCCGTGGTGCTGACCGGCGCGGCGGGGTCGCCCGACCGCCGAGTCGCCGGGCTGCTGCTGGTGCGCGCGGCGCTGGACGAGGCCCGGTGCGGCCGGGTTGCCGCGTCCGCCCGCGACGGGCTGGTGCGCGCCGGGCTGGAACTGCCCTCCGCGGTGATCGCGGTCGCCACCGGCGAGGACACCGGGACCCCGCTCGACGCGCTGTGCGCCGACGCCACCGCCAGGCTGCGCGCCGCGGCGACCTGACCGGCGCCGCCTGATCCGCAGCCCCTGCCCGACCTCGGCTGCCCGACTCCCGCCGCTCGACCGCCACTGCCCGACCCCGGTTGCCTGACCCCGGTTGCCCGGCCCCGGCTTTCCGGCCCTGCCTGTCGGACTCCCGCGGCCTGACCTCCGACGCCCGGCCGCCGCCGCGCCCGGCCGCCGCCGCCCGATCCGCCCCCACCGCGCGATCCCGCAGCCGCCGCCCGCCCACACCACCCGGCCCCACCGCCCGCGGTCGTCATCCCCCGCTTCGGGTGCCCGCGAGTACGAGCCCGCCGCAGCCGGGTACCCCCTCCGCATGTTGCCGCTACTGCGCAAGTTCACCCGCCGCGTCGAGCGCAGCGAGGCGCTCGACCGCGCCGCCGCCGCCATCGCCGAGTTCATCCCGCCGCAGCTGCGCGACCACCGCGTCACCACCGTGCTGCGCGGCAAGTTCCTCGGCCACCCGCTGCACCCCATCGCGGTCATGCTGCCCATCGGCATGTACGCCGCCTCCGCGGTGCTCGACGTCGCGCCGGGGGAGTCCAAGGCCTCCCGCGCGCTGATCGGCATCGGCCTGGCGTCCACCCCGGTCGCGGTGGCCCGCGGATTGGCCGAGTTCACCTCCCTGGAGAAGGACCAGCGCCGCGCCGCCGTCGCGCACCTGGCCTTCAACGGGGGCGCCACGCTCTGCTACCTCACCTCGTTCCGGCTGCGCGGCCACGGGTTCGGCGTGGTCGCCCGAGGGGTCTCGCTGCTCGGCCTGACCCTGATCGGCGTCGGCGGCTACTTGGGCGGCCACCTCACCTACGCGCAGGGAGCGGGCGTCGGGCGCGAGGCCGGGGGCTGGGAGTTCTCACAGGTCGGGACGTCCACCGCCGCCCCGTAGGATGGACGCGTGCTGGTGATTCGCCGTGACCTGGTCGACGAGGTGGTCGCGCACGCCCGTCGCGACCACCCGGACGAGGCGTGCGGGATGCTCGCGGGCCCCGAGGGCTCCGACCGCCCCGAGCGGTTCGTCCCGATGGAGAACGCCGAGCGCTCCCCGACGTTCTACCGGTTCGACGCGGCCGAGCAGCTGCGCGTGCACCGGGAGATGGAGCGCGCGGACGAGGTGCCGGTGGTCATCTACCACTCGCACACCGCCACCGAGGCGTACCCGTCGCGGACCGACGTCTCCTACGCCCACGAGCCCGACGCCCACTACGTGCTGGTGTCCACCCGCGACCCGGAGCGCCACGAGCTGCGCTCGTACCGGATCGTCGACGGCGTGATCACCGAGGAGCCCGTGGAGGTCGTCGACTCCTACGCGCCCCAGACCACCGGCGCGGACGTCGCGCCCGACCGGACCTGACCCCGGTCCCCGCAGCCGCACCACACCGCCCGGTTCGCGTCGTCCCACGGAGGAAAGCAAGCATGGCCGTCACCGTCTCCATCCCCACCATCCTGCGCACGCACACCGGCGGGCAGAAGTCCGTCGAGGCGAAGGGCGCCACGCTCGCCGAGGTCATCGACGACCTGGAGGGCAACCACGGCGGCATCAAGGCCCGCCTGGTGAAGGAGGGCGCGCTGCACCGGTTCGTCAACGTCTACGTCAACGACGAGGACGTCCGCTTCTCCGGTGGCCTGGGCGCCGAGGTCAAGGACGGCGACAACGTCACGATCCTCCCGGCCGTCGCGGGCGGCTGATCCGGCCGTGGCGCGCTACGAGTCGCTGCTGGACGCGGTCGGCGGCACGCCCCTGGTGGGGCTGCCCCGGCTGTCGCCCTCGCCGGAGGTCCGGCTGTGGGCCAAGCTGGAGGACCGCAACCCGACCGGTTCGATCAAGGACCGGCCCGCGCTGGCCATGATCGAGCAGGCCGAGCGGGACGGGGTCCTCACCCCCGGCTGCACCATCCTGGAGCCGACCTCCGGCAACACCGGCATCGCGCTCGCCGCCGCAGCCAAGCTCAAGGGCTACGGGCTGGTGTGCGTGATGCCGGAGAACACCTCGACCGAGCGCAAGCAGCTGCTCCAGGCGTACGGCGCGCGGATCGTGTTCTCCCCGGCCGCGGGCGGCTCGAACCAGGCCGTCGCCCGCGCGAAGGAGCTGGCCAAGGACCACCCGGACTGGGTCATGCTCTACCAGTACGGCAACCCGGCCAACGCCGACGCCCACTACCGGGGCACCGGTCCGGAGCTGCTGGCCGACCTGCCCACGCTCACCCACTTCGTGGCGGGCCTGGGCACCACGGGCACGCTCGTCGGCGTCGGCCGCTACCTGCGCGAGCACAAGCCCGACGCGCAGGTCATCGCCGCCGAGCCGCGCTACGGCGAGCTGGTCTACGGGCTGCGCAACCTCGACGAGGGGTTCGTGCCCGAGCTGTACGACGCCGAGGTGCTGACCGGGCGCTACTCGGTCGGCTCCTACGACGCGCTGCGCCGCACCCGGCAGCTGCTGGAGGTGGAGGGCGTCTTCGCGGGCATCTCCACCGGCGCGATCCTGCACGCCGCCCTCGCCGCCGCCGAGAAGGCGGTCAAGCGCGGCGAGCGCGCGGACATCGCGTTCGTGGTCGCCGACGCCGGGTGGAAGTACCTGTCGACCGGCGCCTACGCGGGCACCCTGGACGAGGCCGCCGAACGCCTCGACGGGCACCTCTGGGCCTGAGCCCCCGGCCGCCCGCGCCCCGCGCGCGGGCGGCCCCGGCTTTCCCCGGTCCGCCCCTTCCCGGCTGCCCCGCACTCCCCGCCCGTTTCCGGTGGGCCCTTCCCGGCGCCCCTTCCCGGAGCCGCGTCGCGGGCGCCACCCCCTCCAGTCCACGTCATCCGTTCCGCGCGCGCCGTTCCGCAGCGTGCACGGCCGTTCCGCACAGCGGGTGCCTGCCGCAGGCGAACGGGCGATGTGACTGGACGGCCCCGGCCCCAGGGGCGTACCGCTGGGTGGAGCACCGGCGTCGCCGAGCCCGGACGGGGGGACCGTGAACCGCAACCCGCGCACGCCGCCACACCCGCGCGCGCCCGCCCGCGCGACCGGGCGCCACCCGGAGGGCGCGGCGCCGCTGCGGGGGTCGCTGCGGGCGGGGGCTAACGGCGCGCGGGCCCACGACGACGGTCACACCGACGAGGGCGCTCGGCGGGGTGGCAGAACTCCTGGAGGGGATGTCATGAGAAGTGCGGGCCAGTTTCGTGAAAACCGTGACCGCAATTCAACGGATTCACCCGGAGGGCTCGCCCGAGAAGTGTGGAAAAGCAATTCCGGCCCCTTTGCCGGTGCTATCGTGCCGCCATGCGGCTGACCGTGCTGGGTTGTGCGGGGAGCGTCCCCGGCCCCGGCACGCCGACGTCCGGCTACCTGGTCGAGGCCGGTGGCGCGCGGGTGGTCCTGGACCTGGGGAGCGGCGTGTTCAGCGGGCTGCTGCGGCGCTGCGACCCGTTCGACCTGGACGCCGTGCTGCTCTCGCACCTGCACCTGGACCACTGCGCGGACTTCAGCGCGCTGGCCACCTACCGCCGCCACCACCCCGAGCCGCCGTACGACCCCGCGTCGCGCCGGTTACCCGTGCTGGCCCCCGGCCACGCCCCGGAGCGCCTGGCCGCCGCGCACGCCGCGAGCCGGGCCGAGCTGGGGCGGCTGCGCCTGGACGAGCTGTTCGACTTCACCCCGCTGGCGGCAGGCCGGTACCGGATCGGCCCGCTGGAGGTCGAGGTGGCCAGGATGCGGCACATCTGCGAGGCGTACGCGTTCCGGCTCACCCACGGCGGCCGGTCGCTGGTGTTCAGCGGCGACACCGTGCAGTGCGGGGAGCTGGTCGAGCTGGCCAGGGGCGCGGACCTGCTGCTGGCCGACGCGGCGTGGCGCGAGCAGGCGGGGCGCGCCGACCACCTGCACATGAGCGGCAAGGAGGCCGCCTCGGTGGCCGCCGAGGCCGGGGTGGGCAGGCTGCTGCTCACCCACGTGCTGCCGTGGTCGGACGACCAGGGCGTGCTGGCCGACGCGGTGGCCGAGTTCGCGGGCCCCGTCGAGCTGGCCCGGCCGGACGCGGTGCACGAGGTCTAGCGCCCGCTCCGGGGGCGGGGGCGCGCGCGACCCCGCGCCTCAGCCCGCGAACGCCCGCGACATCAGCCCGGTCCCGGCGTCCGGCACCACCAGCACCGACCCGGCCAGCTCACCGCCGCCGTGGGCGCCCTCCCGCGCCGAGGTCACGTACAGGTCCGTCAGGTCCGGTCCGCCGAAGCAGCACCCGGTCGGCCGCTCGACCGGCAGCTCCAGCTCCCGGTCCAGCACCCCGTCCGGCGTGTAGCGCCGCACCGCGCCGCCCTCCCGCAGCGCCACCCACAGGCAGCCGTCCGCGTCCACGCACACCCCGTCCGGCAGCCCGCGCTCCACCTCCACGAGGGTGCGCAGCCCGCTGACCCCGCCCGTGGCGCGGTCGAAGGCCATCACGTCGATCCGGCCGTCGGCGCAGTGGTAGAGCAGCTGCCCGTCCGGGCTCCACGCGAGCCCGCCGCCGGGCCCGAGGTCCTTGCGCACCACGGCCGCGTCGCCGTTCGCGTCCACCCGCGCCAACCAGCCGTCGGCGGCCTCGCCGCCGTACCGGGTCGTCCCGGCCCAGATCCGCCCCGTCGGGTCCACCTCGGCCCCACCGGCGGACACCCCGTCGCGCGCCCAGTACACCAGCCACGTCTTGGTCTCGTTCGGGTCGATCAGCGCCACGCCGTCGCGCAGGTTCAGCACCAGACCGCCGCGCGTGCGCGGCTTGGCGGCCCCCACCGGCTGCGGTATCACCAGCACCGCGTCGTCCCCGCTGGCGGGGGAGTGGCGGTGAACCCCGCAGGCCGGGACGTCCACCCAGACGAGCGTCGAACTAACGGGGTCCCAGGTGGGGCTGGCGCCCCAGGTGGCCCCGGAGCGCACGGCGACATCGGTCAGCACCGGGCCACCCTAAGGGCAAGGCGTCCGGCCGCACCCCTGCGCCCGAGCGGGACGCGCGCACCGCGACCGGTGACCGCACCCGTGCGGTGACCGGGGCGGACGGGCGGGGACGGGTCGGCGCGGGCGAGCGGGGCCGGGCGGGCGCGGGCGGGTGGGGACGGGCGGGCGCGGGAGAGTGGGGCCGGGCGAGTGGGGACGGGCGGGGGGCGAGTGGGGACGGGCGGATGCGGGGAGCGGTCGAGTCGGGTGGGGCGGGCCTGCCGAGCCGGTCGGGGCAGGCGGCCGGGGCGGCCTGCCGAGCGGACCGGGCGGTCGGGCTCACCGCGCCTGCTGCCCGTGCGCCTGCCCACCGCTGCTGCCTGCCGCGCCTGCCGCTGCTGCTCGCTGCACCTGCCCGCCGCTGCCGCCCCCTGCCGGGGACCGGAGGTCGCCAAAACCGGCCGGTGCGCCCGAACCCGCAGGTAGCCTCGAAGTCGTGGACCCCGCTGCCCCGTCCTCCCGCGCTCCCCGCCCGCTCTCCCACCGCGTCATCCCGCCGAAGCCGCTGCTGTCGGCGCTGGTCGTGCTGCTGTTCACCGGCGCCCTCTACGTCGTCGAGGGGATCGACGCGGTCTTCCTGGGCGCGCTCGACGCCAACGGCGTCCGGCCGCGCGTGTGGTCCGAGTGGGACAACCTGCTCTGGGCCCCGGTGCTGCACGCGGGCTGGGACCACCTGATCGCCAACTCGGTGCCGCTGCTCGTGCTCGCCTTCCTGGCGTCCTCGGGCGGGATCAAGCAGTTCCTCCAGGTCACCGCCGTCATCTGGCTCGCCAGCGGCCTGGGGGTGTGGGTGTTCGGCTCGGTCGGCGTGCACCTGGGCGCGTCCGGCCTGATCTTCGGCTACCTGACGTTCCTGCTGGTGCGCGGGATCTTCGTGCGCAGCCCGTGGCAGATCGTGGTCGCGATCGCGGTGTTCGCGGTCTACGGCGCGGTGCTGTGGGGCGTGCTCCCCGGTCAGCCGGGGATCTCCTGGGAAGGTCACCTGTTCGGGGCGGTCGGTGGTGTTCTGGCGGCCTGGGGCGTGGCGCAGGACGCCAAGGGGGAGAGCAGGAGAGCTAATCTCGGGGCGTGACTTCCGCCGACGCGCCGATCGGGATCTTCGACTCCGGTGTGGGCGGGCTGACCGTCGCGCGAGCGATCATGGACCAGCTCCCCGCCGAACGCATCCGCTACGTGGGCGACACCGCCAACGGCCCCTACGGCCCGCTGCCGATCGCCCAGGTGCGCAAGCACGCCCTCGACCTCGCCGACAAGCTCGTCGCGGACGGCGTCAAGATGCTCGTGATCGCGTGCAACACCGCGTCCGCCGCGTGCCTGCGCGACGCCCGCGAGCGCTACGACGTGCCCGTGGTCGAGGTCGTGCTGCCCGCCGTGCGCCGCGCCGTCGCCACCACCCGCAGCGGCCGGGTCGGCGTCATCGGCACCCAGAGCACCATCACCTCCGGCGCCTACCAGGACACCTTCGCCGCCGCGCGCGACGTCCGGGTCACCGCCGTCGCCTGCCCCCGGTTCGTGGACTTCGTGGAGCGCGGCACCACCTCCGGCCGCCAGGTCCTCGGCATTGCCCAGGCCTACCTGGAGCCGCTGCAGCGCGCCGACGTCGACACGCTCGTCCTCGGCTGCACGCACTACCCGCTGCTCACCGGCGTCGTCCAGCTCGTCATGGGCGACGGCGTCACCCTGGTCTCCAGCGCGGAGGAGACGGTCAAGGACGTGGTGCGGGTGCTGACCGAGCGCGACCAGTTCCGCGAGGGCGAGCCCGACCAGCGGTTCACCTCCACCGGCTCGGTCGAGACCTTCGAACGGCTCGCCCGCAGGTTCCTGCCGCAGTTGGCGCACGCCTCCTTCCACGCGTACGGCTGACCTGCCAGGCTCCAGGCGTGCTGCTGACCGTGCTCGGCTGCTCCGGCAGCCTCCCCGGCCCCGAGTCCCCGTCCTCCGGCTACCTGGTCGAGTCCGGGGGGTGCGCCGTCGCCCTCGACCTGGGCAGCGGGGTGCTCGCCGCGATGCAGGCCCGCGGGTGCGACCCGTTCGACCTGGGAGCGCTCCTGCTCTCGCACCTGCACCCCGACCACTGCGCCGACTTCACCACCCTGGCCGTCATGCGGCGCTACCACATCCACCCGCCGTACGACGCCTACCAGCGCAAGCTCGCGGTGCACGGGCCGAGCGAGGTCGCCGACCGGCTCGCCCGCGCGTACGCGGAGAGCGCCGAGGAGCTGGCGACCACGGACCTGTCCGACGTGTTCGACTTCCACGTCCTGGACGCCGGGTCCTTCGAGGTGGGGCCGTTCCGGGTGCGCTCCCGGCCGGTCGAGCACTCCTGCGAGGCGCACGGCTTCCGGCTGGAGGCCGACGGCGCGGCGATCGCCTACACGGGGGACAGCGGGCCGTGCGCCGCGCTCGCCGACCTGGCGTCCGGCGTCGACCTGCTGCTCGCCGAGGCCACCTGGACCGACCACCCCGACCGGCCGCTCGGCGAGCACCTGTCCGGGGCCCAGGCGGGTCGGCTCGCGCACGAGGCCGGGGTCGGCGAGCTGGTCCTCACCCACCTCGCCACGTGGACCGACCCGGCCGAGGTGCTGGCCGAGGCGCGCGCCGAGTACTCCGGTCCGGTGACGCTCGCCCGCGCGGGCGGGGTCCACGAGGTTGCCGGACCGGCGGCGCGGGTAGTAGGTGGCCGTGGCAACTGACGTCGTAGAGCTGATCCTGGCCGACCACCGCAGGTTCGAGGAGCTGTTCCGCGCGCTCCGCGACCGCACCAACGACCGCGCAGCCCTGCAGGGCGAGCTGTCCGCGCTGCTCGTCGCGCACGCCGAGGCCGAGGAGGCGGAGGTCTACCCGGCGCTCAAGCGGTACAAGCGGATCGACAACGAGGAGGTCGACCACGGCGCCGAGGAGCACGCCGAGGGGCACCAGGCGCTGCTCGCGCTGCTGGAGGTCGAGGACACCTCGTCGCAGGCGTGGGAGGACAAGCTGGAGGAGCTCGTCGAGGCGATGACGCACCACGTCGACGAGGAGGAGCGGACGATCCTCAACGACACCCGGTCGCGGGTGGCCGACGACCGGCGCGAGGAGCTGGGGCGGCTGTTCCTGCGGGTGCGGCAGGAGAAGCTGGACAGCGGGTGCGGCGACCTGGAGAACGTGCGCCGCGTCGCCGAGGCCACCGAGGAGCGGATCGACTAGGTCGGACGGGCGCGGGACCGGGCGGCCCGGCAGCCAGCCGGACCGGTGTCCCGCTCCCGCGCGGTCGGGCCGGGGTGTTCCGCGCGCGGCCGGGGCGCGCTAGCGTGCCCGCCGTGTCCGGTGTCGAGGTGACCAGGGTCGGGGAGCACGTCTTCGAGGCGCGCAACGAGCGCGGCGCGGCCGTGCGGTTGGGGCGGGCCGGGCAGGACGGGGTGTTCAGCCCCGTCGAGCTGCTGCTGGCCGCCGCGGCCGGGTGCGCGGCGGTGACCGCCGAGAGCCTGGTGGTGCGCCGGGTCGGGGACCTGTCGGCGCGCGCCGAGGAGGTCAGGTCCGAGGGCGGGCACGAGCTGGCCGAGGTGCCGGTCGCGCTGGACTACGACCTGTCCGCGCTGGACGAGGCGCGGCGCGAGGCGCTGGCCGCCGCCGTCCGGCGGGCCGTCGAGGGGCTGTGCACGGTCACCAGGACGCTCAAGCTCCCGGTCCCCGCGCCGCTGACCCTGCCGGAGGCCTGATCCCCCGCGCCGCTAGTTCCCCACGCCGTCGTACACGGCCGTGGAGCCGCTGTGGCCGATCCGCACCACCTGCGCGGTCGCCGCCGCGCCGGTCGCGATCACCAGCACCGCCACCACCACCGACACCCGCCGCCAGGTCTTCGGCACGCCCGCTCCCGCGTCGCGCCCGGCCTGCTCCGCCGAGGCGGCGCGCTCCCGGTCGGCGAGCCTGCCCGCCACCAGCAGCAGCACCACCGCCACCCCGAAGCCCAGCGCGAACGGCAGCAGCGTGTCGCCCATGTCGGCGTGCTCGGTGATCAGCGGGTTCTCGAACCGCTGCGAGATCCGGTGCTCCAGCTGCTCGCCGGTCTTCGCCGCCACCGGCACCGCCAGCACCCCCAGCAGGGTCACGCCGAGCAGCGGCGCGCTGTAGCGCTGCCGCCAGCGCGGCACCAGCGCGGCGGCGATCGCGGCCACCGCGGCCAGCGGGAGCAGGACGACCACCGCGTGCACCACCAGCGGGTGGGCCGGGAGCCCGAACACGGTGAACAACTCGCCTGTGGGTTCCATGACTCTCCTGTGCCGGTGGGCTGCTCCCGGCCTCAGCGGCCTAGGGTAGGGCTGTGCTGAGGACCGATGGCAGGAACGATGACGTGCTGCGTGACATCAGGATCACACGCGGCTTCCAGCAGTGGCCTGCGGGATCGGTGCTGATCGAGTTCGGCGGCACCCGCGTGCTGTGCGCCGCGAGCGTCACCGAGGGCGTGCCCAGGTGGCGCTCCGGCTCGGGCCTCGGCTGGGTGACCGCCGAGTACGCGATGCTGCCGTCCGCCACTCACACGCGGGGTGACCGCGAGTCCATCAAGGGCCGGGTCGGTGGTCGCACCCACGAGATCAGTCGCCTGATCGGGCGGTCTTTGCGCGCCTGCATCGACCTGGCCGCGCTGGGCGAGAACACCATCGTGATCGACTGCGACGTCATCCAGGCCGACGGCGGCACCCGCACCGCCGCCATCACCGGCGCCTACGTGGCGCTGGCCGACGCCGTGACGTGGCTGGGCGCGGCGGGCAGGCTCGCCGACCCGCAGCCGCTCTCGTGCGCGATCTCCGCCGTGTCGGTCGGCGTGGTCGACGGCCGCGTGCGGCTCGACCTGCCCTACGAGGAGGACTCGCGGGCCGAGGTCGACATGAACGTCGTCGCGACCGACGCGGGCACCCTGGTCGAGGTGCAGGGCACCGGCGAGGGCGCCACGTTCGCCCGCAGCACCCTGGACAAGATGCTGGACCTGGCCCTGAAGGGCTGCGCCGAGCTGAACCGGCTGCAGACCGAGGCCCTGGCGCAGCCGTACCCCGGCGTGCTCCCCGAGCCGAAGCCGAGGAAGAAGTGAAGCTGCTGCTCGCCTCCCGCAACGCCAAGAAGCTGCGGGAGCTGAAGAGGATCGTCGCCGCCGAGGGCATCGAGGTGCTCGGCCTGGACGACGTGCCGGAGTTCCCCGAGGCCCCGGAGACCGCCCCCACGTTCGAGGGCAACGCGCTGGCCAAGGCCCGCGACGCGCACGCCGCCACCGGGCTGCCCGCCGTCGCCGACGACTCGGGCATCGCGGTGGACGCCCTCAACGGGATGCCCGGCGTGCTGTCGGCCCGCTGGGCCGGCGCGCACGGCGACGACGCGGCGAACCTGGAGCTGGTCCTCGGCCAGCTGCGCGACGTGCCGGACGAGCGGCGCGGGGCGGCGTTCGTCAGCGCGGTCGCCTACGTCGCGGCGGACGGCTCGGAGGTGGTGGTGCGCGGCGAGTGGCGCGGCACGATCCTCCGCGAGGCGCGCGGCGCCAACGGCTTCGGCTACGACCCGATCTTCCGGCCGGACGGCCTCGAGGTCACGTCGGCCGAGCTGTCGGCGGAGGAGAAGGACGCCCTGTCCCACCGGGGCAAGGCGCTGCGGCTGCTCCTGCCGCACCTGCGGGGTCAGTCGTCCAGGTAGTGCAGCTCCACGCCCGGTCCCAGTCCGTCGACGCCCGCGTGCCCGGCGGACCGGAACAGGGTCAGCCGCAGTGACGCCCCGGTGAGCGGGGTGAGGTCGAGCGGGTCGGTCTCGTCGTAGATCGCCAGCTCGGCCAGCCACTCCAGGTCGAGCAGCGGTTCGAGGTCGGCGACGCGGGTGTCGTGGAGGCCGATCCGGCCGGCGTTGGGCGCGAAGTCGGCGATGCCGGTCAGGTCCAGCTCGCCGGACAGCGCGAAGTGGAGCGACGCCGCGCTCTCGCTGGTCGGCCAGCCCGCGAACCCGCCGATGGGGTGCGCGAAGAACCCGACGTGCACCAGGTTCTCCAGCCTGCCGAGCGCGGAGCGGTCGGTGGCGTCGTCCAGGCCCGACAGGCGCAGCGACTCGACGTTCGGGCAGTGCGCCAGGAAGTCCAGCGACTTCCACGCGCGGCCCGGCGCGAGCCCCAGGTGCAGGTAGGCGAGCCCCGGCAGCTCGCCGAGCCGGTCGAGGTCGGCGTACCCGTCCGCCCCCTCCAGCTCCACGGCCTCCAGCCGGGGGTGATCCGCCAGCGGAGCCAGCGACACCTCGCCGTCGACCTTGAGCGTGACCCACGTCAGGTGCGGCACGTCGGCCAGCACCGACAGCGGCTGGACCCCGGCCCCGATCACCACGCTCACCGCGGTGAGGTGGCGCAGCGCGCCGAGGTGGGGGACCTGCGCCGGGTCGCCGACCGTGATCGCGCCGTCGACCAGCGGCGCGCCGGCCAGCACCGCCTCGGCGTAGCCGCGGGGCTCGTGCCGCCGCCACCCGTCGACGAGCGCCTCCTGCACCGCCCGCCTGCCGTCCCGCGCGCACGCGGCCAACCACGGCAGGTCCCCGGCGGCCCCGAGGCGCGCGACCCCCTCGACCACCTCGGCGGCGGCCTCCTCCGACAGCTCCAGCAACTCTTCCGGCGAAGGCCGCGACACCCTGGCAGTCCCCTCGAATCCCGTGCCCGCCTCAGGAGGCGGGCAGCTCGCGCAGCAGCTTGGCGACGTGCCCGGTCGCCCGGACGTTGTACATCGCCTTCACGATCCTCCCGTCCGGCCCGACCAGGAACGTCGAGCGGATCACGCCCTGCACCACGCGCCCGTAGTTCTTCTTCTCGCCGAACGCCCCCCACGCCGCCAGGACGGTCTTGTCCTCGTCCGACAGCAGCGGGAAGGTCAGGCCCTCGGCCTCGGCGAACCTCGCCAGCTTCTCCGGCTTGTCCGGCGACACGCCGACGACCTCGTACCCGGACTCCGCGAGAGCGCCGGTGCTGTCGCGGAAGTCGCAGGCCTGCTTCGTGCACCCCGGCGTGCCCGCGGCGGGGTAGAAGTACACCACCACGCTCCTGCCGAGGTAGTCCGACAGCGACACGGGCTTCCCGGAGCTGTCCGGCAGGGTGAACGCGGGGGCCTCGTCGCCCGGCGCCAGGCGGTTGTCCGTCATGGGGGTGAGCTTATCGAGCCCCTCAGGCCTTGCCCCCGAACGTCGCCACGGGCTCCTGGTCCGCGCCGTTCGGCTCGACGACCAGCCGGACGCGCACCGGCTGGGACGGCACCGCGTAGGCCAGCGTGACGACCGCCTCGCTGCCCGGCGGCACCTCGGCCATGGCCGAGGCCATGCCGTTGAGCCCCTGCACGGAGTCCATGACCTCGGCTATCGGCTCACCGCCCTGCTGCGCGCGGACCGCCAGCTGGTTGGTGCGGTAGCTCGACGTGCTGCCGTTCGACACGGTCAGCGTGAACACCGCCGTCCGCGCGGACGGCGGGTAGGAGGTCTCGCTCGGCCTGAGCGACTTGGGTTCCGACACTGTGATGGACAGGCCGTTGGACCACACCCGCTCGGTGCCGAACGGCGATTCCGCCGCGGCGCCCTGGCTTTCGGTGGCCGCTGCTTGCGCGGGTGCCTGTGGCGCGCTGCTGACCTCGGGTTCGGTACCGCACCCGACGAGAGCCAGAGCCAGGCACGCGCAGGCGGCCAGTCCGGCGAACTTCACGAACTCCCCTTCCCGCCCCGGCGGTGGGCTTGCTGCGACTGCCACCACCATGACGGGCCGGACGGGGTGCGGGGGAGCTGAAAGGGCGCTTGATTCGGACCTGGTGCA
>NZ_JBQGCX010000960.1:0-6011 GCF_052038725.1 Actinosynnema sp. | reverse complement strand
TGCTGCGCGAGGTGCGGCCGGACTCCTCGCCGACGGCGGTCGTCGCCGCGCCCGCCGGGCCGACGGTGATCGCCGAGCCCGCCGCGGAGGCACTGCCCGCCGAGGCCGCCGCGGGCGCGGCGGCGGGGGCAGCCGCGGTCGCAGCCGCCGCCGACATCGCCCAGTCCACCCCGCAGCCGACCAAGGTCGACGACCTGGCGGCGGCGGCCCCCGCGGAGCCGGAGCGGGCGGCGGAGCCGGAGCAGCGCCACCCCCCGACCGTCGTGGACGAGCCCGCGACGGCGCTCACCCCGGCGCCGCCCACCCCGTACGTGCCGCCGTGCCCCCAGTACCGGACCCAGCCGGACCAGCCGGAGGAGGAGGGCGGCGGGCGCAAGGTGCTGCCGATCGTGGCGCTCGCGCTGGCCACGCTGGTCATCGCCACCCTGGTCACCTACCTGGTGAACCAGTCCGGCCAGGACGACCAGGCGGTCACCCCGCCCCCGCAGACCACGGTCACCACCGAGGTGACCGGCGGCGAGCAGCCCGGCGGCCAGGACACCGGCGCGGGCGGGCAGAAGCCGACCAGCGACACCCCGACCCCCTCGTCCGCCCCGAGCTCGCCCGCGCCGTCGACGCAGACGAGCACCCAGGAGCAACCGCCCCCGCCGCAGAGCGTGCCGGTGGAGCAGGGGCTGAGGGACTACTACTCGCTGCTGCCGGGCAACACCGAGGCCGGGTACGCGAGGCTGACGGACAACTTCAAGGCGGGCCGCGCGGGCACCTACCAGGGGTACGCCGGGTTCTGGCAGACGATCAGCTCGGTGTCGCTGAGCGACGTGCAGGTCCTCGGCCCGAACCAGGTGCGCGCGACCGTGGTCTACAACGGCGGTTCGCGCGAGACGAACACCTTCACCCTGGTCCAGTCGAACGGGCAGTGGCTGATCGACGGCCAGTCGTAGCGGTCACGGGGCGCTGCCCCCGACCCGGCGTTTCGCCACCCCGCGCCGGGTCGGGCGTCACTAGCATCGGTGACCGTGGGCTTCGACCTGGCGGCGTGGCGGGAAACCGCGCCGATCACCGCCGAGGCCGCGCTGGAGAGGTACCGGGACCTCGCGGCGCGGTCCCCGGCCGATGCGGTGGAACCGGAGCTCAAGGGGTTCCTGGAGGAGCTGGGGAGCGCGTTCGCCGGGGCGGTGGCGCCGTGGGCGCAGGAGCCGAGCGCGCGCGGCGGCGTGGTCGTGATGACGGCCCGGTGGTCGCAGAGCGCTCGGGTGCACGCGGTGGTGCGGGAGTTGGCGCGGCGGCACGGGCTGGTGTGCTTCGACCCCCAGGAGCGGCAGGTGCTGCACCCGTGGGTGACGCTGTCGCTGTCGGACGGGACCCGCATCGAGAACCCGGACGCGGAGCGCATCGCGGCGGCGCTGGGGAGTTTGTCGCGGAGCAGGTACTACGCGATCCTGGAGCGCGCGGAGCAGGACTACGTGCAGGTGGGGTACGCGGGGGGCTTCGGGGCGGTGAGCTACGCGCTGGAGCGCAGGGAGGGGTCGGCGGACCGGCACTACCGCTGCGAGCTGCCGGACCTGGCGCGGGTGACGCGCGCGTTCGAGGCGTTCGCGGCGGGGGAGGACGGGTGGGCGGCGGGGTTCGAGTGGTACCGGGTGGAGTTCTGAGGGTCAGCCCTCCGGTTCGAGCAGGCCCCTGACCACGTCCGGGAACCGGTCGGCGCCGTCGTCCCACATGAGCACCTCGACCGGCCCGGTCCGCTTGCCCACCAGCAGTCGCCTCGGCGGGGCTTCAGCCTGGTCGCCCGGCAGGACCAGCAGGAGCGGAGCTGCGCCGGGACTCCTGTCCAGCGCGCGGGAGAGGCTTTCTTTGTTCCTCCGCGCGAGCACCTCCACCAGGATCTGCCGGTCGTTCTTCTCGACGAGTGCGTCGACGCGCTCCCCGCTCGCCAAGCGCGCGTCCAGGGAAACCTGCCAGCCGTGCTGCTTCGCCAATTTTTTCAGCGTCTCCAGGGTGTGCCCTTCGAAGGCGACGGCAGCGACCGGGCGGAGCATTTCCAAAGCCGACAGCAGGATCTTCCCCCTGCTCTGCACCGCTTTGCTGTCCGAATCCGAGAGGGTCGCTCCCGCACTGACCCTGGCGACGGAATCCGACAGCGCGCGCAGGGCTCGTGCCACATCTTGTTCGAGGACGCCGCGCCGCTCCAGCACGGAGATCAAGTGCTCGGTCGTCTGCCTGGTTCTTCTCGTGCTCATCCCGGCCAGTGATCTGAGCACGATGTGCACCTGGTGCCACAGCGTGAACAGGTCGTCGGGGCGGGGGAGCGGAATGGCCGGTATGGGGGTGATCTCCTCCCGGTTGTCGGGTTTGCCGACGACCTCGTCGCTCTCCGGCGAATCGGTCACGAACTTGCTCGCGGACCCCCGCGTCCCGTCCACGACCGCCGTCATCTGGTCGGCGACCTGGGTCTCTTCGAGCGCGTCGGCGGCACGCAGCGCGGGTGGCAGGATCATCCTGGTCCACAGGTAGCCGGTCAGGAATCCCAGAGGGGTGAAGAAGGCCACCACGCCGCCTGCCGCCACCGCGCTCCCCGGCCCGCCCCCCATGGCTTCGCCCACGGTCCTGCTCAAGCCGCCGAACCACGTTCCCAGGCTGCCCAGCTCGATCAGGCCCACGCCGATGAGCATCTTCGTCAACCAGTCGGACACCTGTTCCAGGTTGGTGTTCACCGCGTACCCCGCTGTGGAGTTCGCCGAGTCTTCCACTCTCCTTGGAATTCCGAAGAGGAATCCCGCCAAGGCGCTGAGCAGCATCGCCGCCCATCCGACGAGCAGGCACAGGGCCGCCGGTCTTAATGCGCTCCAGACGTGCGAAGCGCCGTAGAGCGCAATCACCGCCAGGCTGGCTGCGAGCGCCCCTGACAACACCCAGAACATAGTTCTGTGGCGCTTGGTCAAGTCGGAAGCTGAAACCATCGATTCCTCCCGCTGGGGAGTTCGTGGCCAGCACGCGCGTTGTTACAGCAAGAGCGGTCGAGAGCTCACGGCAGCAGCAGATCCGGCGGGATCTGGAGCGCGATCGTGATCAGCGACTGCACCCGCCCCGCGATCACCGCCAGCAACCCCTGCAACTCCGGCGCCGCAGCGTCCGCCGCCCCCTTCAGCAGGTCCAGGTCCGCCCCGATCCGCTCCAGCGCCCCCGTCACGTCCGCCTCCCCGGAGGTCATCGCCTTCGCGATCTCCTCCAGCGGCAGCCCGCCCGCCTCCAGCTCCTTCACCAGCGCGATCACGTCCGCGTCCTGCTCCCGGTACAGCCGGTAGTTCCCCCCGGACCGCCCGGCGGGCGCCAGCAGCCCCAGGTTCGTGTAGTGGTCGACGGTCCGGGGACTCACGCCGGCCTTCGCCGCCAGCTCGCCGATCCTGATCAACGCCTCGGTCACCGCGCCACACCACCTTCCGCCCGTGCCCGCGCCCGTGCCCACGACAGTCAACACGCAAACCATACAGTGCCACGTGCTACTGTCACGTTCAGTGCCCGTCTCGACCGATTTGCGTGGTCACCGCAGCACGATCCCGGCACGACCGCACCACCGGCACGACCCCCACCTCATCCTTCCCAACGGAGGAAAACCTGATGTTCAAGCGGATGCTGAGCGCCTTCGGCGTCGGCGGCCCGTCGGTCGACACCGTGCTGGACTCCCCGCACGCCGCGCCCGGCCAGCTGATCAGCGGCCAGGTGCGCATCCAGGGCGGCAGCTCCGAGGCGGTCATCGACCAGGTCGTGCTGTCCCTGGTGACCCGCGTCGAGGTCGAGCGGCACGACGACGAGTACTCGGGCGTCGCCGAGTTCCTGCGGGTCGCGGTCGCCCACAACGTGCGCGTCGCCGCGAACCAGCCGCTCTCCGTGCCGTTCCAGATCCCGGTGCCGTGGGAGACCCCGATCACCGCCGTCGGCGGCGCGCCGCTGCCCGGCGTGTCCGTGGGCGTGCGCACCGAGCTGGTCATCGCGGGCGCCCCCGACAAGGGCGACCTCGACCCGGTGCTGATCTCCCCGCTGCCCTCGCAGGACCGCGTGCTCCAGGCGTTCGGGCAGCTCGGCTTCCAGTTCCGCAAGGCGGACGTCGAGGCGGGCCGCATCCACGGCGTCAACCAGGAGCTCGGCTTCTACCAGGAGCTGGAGTTCTTCCCGCCGCAGCAGTTCGCGGGCCGGGTCAACGAGGTCGAGCTGACCTTCGTCGCCAACCCGCACGAGCTCGTCGTGGTCCTGGAGGCCGACAAGCGCGGCGGCGTGTTCAGCTCCGGCGGCGACGCGTTCGGGCGCTTCCACGTGTCGCACAACGACGCCATGCACACCGACTGGGCGTCCGCCATCGGGCAGTGGCTCACCCAGGTGGTCGAGCGCGGTGGTCACGGCGCGTTCGGCGGTCAGCCCGGTTACGGCGCGAACCCGGCGTTCGGCGGCAACCCCGCGTTCGGCGGCCAGCCCGGCTACGGGCAGCCCGCGTACGGCCAGCCCGGCGGTTACGGGCAGCCCGGCTACGGCCAGCCCGGCGCCTACGGCCAGCCCGGCTACGGCGGTCAGCCCGCCTACGGCTACGACCAGCACCACCACCAGGAGCGCCGCGGCCCCGGCATGGGCGCGGTCGTCGGCGGCGTCGCGGCGGGCGTCGTCGGCGGCATGATCCTCAACGAGGTCCTCGACGAGGTCGGCGACTCGTTCGAGGACGAGGGCGAGGACTTCGCGGGCGGCTTCGACGAGGAGTGACCCACCTCCCGCCGTCCCGCCGGAGCACCCGGAGGGACGGCGGGAAACCTCACCCCAGCAACGGGATCAGGTTCTCCTCCTCGTACCGCAGGTGCGCCTCCAGCTCCTCCGCGAGCCGGTCCACCTCGTCCGCCACCCCCGCGCCGCCGCCCGCGAGCACCTCCTTGAGCCGCGCCAGCAGCGCCGCGATCGCCTCGTGCTCGCGCGCCAACCGGTCCAGCACCGGCTCCAGCTCCGGGTACCGGTGCCGCAGGTGCGGGAACAGCATCAGGTCCTCACCGGTGTGGTGGTTGTGCAACCCCGCGCACACGGTCAGGCAGTTCACCCGCAACTGCGCGCCGAGCGTCCCACCCGAAGCCCGGATCTCCTTGCGCACCAACGACAACTCGCGCCGGAACGCGTCGTGCACGGCCAGCAGCGCGCCACCCATCGACTTCTCGTTCGGCGTCGGCGGCCCCGGCACCGGGTTGAGCGCCACCACCGGCAGCACCCGCGTCGTCTTCTCCTGGTACGCGCCCCACCCCGGATCGGCCTCCACGGCCCGCGCGAACATCCGCTCCCGCTCCTCGCCGCGCAGCACCTCCGCGTCCGCCTCGTAGGTGAAGGTCCCGTCCTCCACGGTCACCCTGGGGTTGGCCACCAGGTTCAGGTACCAGTCGGGGTGCTTGGGCGCCCCGCCCGCCGACGCGATCACGAGCACCCGCTCCACGTCCGGCAGGTAGCCCACGGGATTGGTGTGCTTGGCGCCGGTGCGCGCGCCGGTGGTGGTGAGCAGCAGCAGCCTGCCGCCCTCGAACATGCCGCCGACGCGCCCGGCGTTGGCCCGGAACTCGTCGATCACCTGCTGGTTGAACTGCTTGAAGGCATCGCTCATTCGTTCTCTCCAAAGGTTTTCCGGGCAGGCCGAGGACACCGGCGGCGTCGGGCGTGCCTCGGTGGGAGGTGGTTCAGAGGGCGCGTCGGGACGACCGGTCGGCGCGGACCGGTGGCGAGGACGCGAGTGGCGCGGCGCTCAGGCGTCGCGAAAACCCGACCCGGCAGCGGAAAACGGCGCGCTGAAGCCAAAAAAGGGCGCGCGGAACCCGTGCACGGTCGTCAGGGGGAGGAGAACCCGGTTGCGGCGGACCACGGGCCCGCCCGGCGATCAAGCCTGGGCCGGGAGCCCGTCTCGGTAGTGGCCAGAAGCGGCCGACCCGGCAGTCACGGGCGTGAGACTAGCCCCAGCGGGCCCTCGGCGGCAAGCGGGGTGAACCCCCGGTGGC
>NZ_JBQGCX010000959.1:0-2932 GCF_052038725.1 Actinosynnema sp. | reverse complement strand
CCCTCGCGACCGGCGCGCCCTGGGAGCACCGAGCCGTCGTCCTCGGCGACGTGCGCGCCGGGCTCGCGGCGGTCGCGGCCGGGCGGACCGCGCCCGGCGTCGTCACCGGGGTCGCGAAGCCGCGCGGCCGGGTCGCGTTCGTGTTCCCCGGCCAGGGCGGGCAGTGGGCAGGCATGGGCCGCGAGCTGCTCGCGCGGGACGAGGTGTTCGCCACCCGGATGGCCGAGTGCGAGCGCGCCCTGGCGCCGCACGTCGGCTGGTCCCTCCGCGAGGTCCTCGGCCGCGACGAGCGGCTGCCCACCGAGGTGCTCCAGCCCGTGCTGTTCGCGCTCGCCGTGTCGCTGGCCGAGGTCTGGCGCTCCTGCGGCGTGGTCCCGGACGCGGTCGTCGGGCACTCGCAGGGCGAGCTGGTCGCCGCGTGCGTCGCGGGAGCGCTCCCGCTGGCGGACGCCGCGCGGCTGGTCGTGGCCAGGGCGCGGGCGATCGCGACCGGCATGGCCGCAGGCGCGGTGCTGTCCGTGCCGCTGCCCGAGGACGAGACCCTGCGGTGGATCGCCGAGTGGGACGCGCCGGTGGAGGTCGCGCTGGTCAACGAACCCGGCGTCACCGTCGTCGCGGGCGCCCCCGACGCGGTCGGGCGGTTCGCCGCGGGCTGCGCGGCGCTGGGCGTGCGCGCCACCCGCCTGGAGCTGGACTACGCCCCGCACACCACCGCCGTGGACGCGGTCCGCGCCGAGGTGACCGCGCTGGGCGGCACCCTGGTAACCCCTGCCACGCCGTGGTTCTCGGCCACCACCGGGACCTGGGTCACCGCCCCGCTCGCCGCGGGCCACTGGTACCGCAACCTGCGCGGGACCGTGCGCTTCGAACCCGTCGTCCGGGCGCTCGCGGCGGAGGGCTTCGACACCTTCGTCGAGGTCGGCCCGCACCCGGTGCTGGGCGGGCCGCTGCGCGTCGCGGGCGCGCTGGTGGTCGGCACGCTGCGCCGGGGCCAGTGCGGACCGGAGCGGGTGGCGCGGTCGGCGGCCGAGCTGTTCGTCGCGGGCGCGGACGTGGACTGGCGGCGCTTCCTGCCGGACGGCCCACCCGGCGCGCTGCCGCCGTACCCGTTCCAGCGAACCAGGGTCTGGGCCGAGCGCCTGACCCCGGCCCCCACCGGCCACCCGCTGGTGACCGCCGTGGTGGAGGACCCGGAGACCGGGGGACGGGTGCTCGCGGGCCGGGTGTCCACGTCCGCGCAGCCCTGGCTGGCCGACCACGCGCTGTCCGGCGCGCCGGTGCTGCCCGCCACCGCGTGGCTGGACCTCGTCGCGCGCGCGGGCGAGCGGGTGGGCTGCCCGGTGGTGGACGAGCTGCTGATCACCGAGCCGCTCCCGCCCGAGGACGCGGAGGTCCGGATCCGGATCGGCGCGGCGGGCCAGGACGGTCGGCGCGAGGTGGCCGCGCACGCGCGCGCCGCCGCCGGGTGGGTCCGGCACGCGTCCGGCCGGGTGGCCCCGCAGCCCGAGGACGCGCCGGACGTGCCCTGGGCGTCGACCTGGCCGCCCCCCGGCGCGGAAACCCTTGCCGTGTCGGACTTCTACGACCGCGCGGCCGGTCTCGGCTACGACTACGGCCCCGCGTTCCAGGGCCTGCGGGCGGCGTGGGGGCGCGACGACGAGGTGTTCGCGGAGGTGGAGGGCCCCGGTGATCGGGGCTTCGCGCTGCACCCGGCGCTGGTCGACGCGGCCGTGCACACCGCGCTGCTGCTCGGCGACTCCGGGGTGCCGTTCGCGTGGAACCGGGTGGTGCGGCACGGGGCGGCCAAGCGGGTGCGGGTGCGGCTGGCGCGCGAGTCCGGGTCGCTGCGCGCGGAACTGGCCGACGAGAACGGGAAACCCGTGCTGGTGGTGGGTTCCGTGGTGACCAGGCCGGTGGACGAGCACCCCGGCTACGAGGTCGGGTGGACCCCCGCGGACGGGAGCGGCGAGGCGACCGGGTCCCAGGTGCTGCGGGTCCAGGACGCGCCCGACCTGCCGGAGCCGCACCGGGCCCGCGCGGTGGTGTGCGGGGTTCTCCTGGCGCTGCAGCGCTTCCTGGCCACCCATGGGCGCGGCCGGCTGCTCGTGGTGACCCGAGGCGCGGTGGCGGTGCGCCCCGGCGAGCCGGTCGACCCCGTGGCGAGCGCGGTCTGGGGCCTGGTGCGCAGCGCCCAGGCCGAGCACCCCGGCCGATTCGCGCTGGTGGACGAGCTGATCGACGGCGTGCTGCCCGACGGCGTGCTGCCCGACGAGGAGCAGTGCGCGGTCCGCGACGGCGAGGTGCTCGTCCCCAGGCTGGTCCGCGCCCGCGCAGGCGCACGCCGGGTGCTCGACCCGTCCGGGGAGGTGCTGATCACCGGCGGCACCGGCGCCCTGGGCGCGCTCGTCGCCCGCCACCTCGTCGCGGCGCACGGCGTCCGCAGGCTGGTGCTCGTGTCCCGGCGCGGCCCGGACGCGCCCGGCGCCGCGGACCTGTGCGCCGACCTGCGCGCGGCCGGGGCCGCGGTCGAGGTGCTGGCCTGCGACGTCGGCGACCGGGACTCGGTGCGCGCCCTGGTGTCCGGCCGATCCCTGACCGCCGTCGTGCACGCCGCCGGTGTGCTCGCGGACGGCGTCCTGGAGGGCTTGACCCCCGAGCGGGTGGAGGAGGTGTTCCGCGCCAAGGTGGACTCGGCGCTGCTCCTGGAGGAGGCCACCCGTGACGCGGGCTTGGCGGTCCTCGCCCTGTTCTCCTCCATCGCGGGCGTGCTCGGCTCGGCGGGCCAGGGCGCCTACGCCGCCGCGTCGGCGTTCCTGGACGGTCTGGCGCACCGCCGCCCCGACCTGCTCTCCCTGGCCGGGGGTCCGTGGTCGGGCGGCATGATGGCCGGTCTGGGCGCGTCGGACCTGGCCAGGCACCAACGGCTGGGCGT
>NZ_JBQGCX010000958.1:0-1524 GCF_052038725.1 Actinosynnema sp. | reverse complement strand
TGGATCATGCACCTCAGCAAGGCCACCGACATCGCCCTGCGCGTGCTGATGCTCGCCGCGGCCAAGGACGCCCAGCTCACCGTGGACGACCTCGCGACGACCATGAACGTGCCGCGCAACCACGTGGCCAAGGTGGTCCAGCGCCTGCAGAAGGAAGGCCTGGTCACCACGGCGCGGGGGCGCAACGGCGGGGTCTCGGTCCCGCCGGAGGCGAAGGCGGTGTCGGCCGGTCACGTGGTGCGCCGGTTCGAGGGCGAGGACGAGGTCGTGGACTGCGAGCAGGGACCCTGCCCGCTGCACCGCGCGTGCCTGCTGCGCGGCGCGCTGCGCACGGCCCGCGAGGCGTTCTTCGCCTCGCTGGACACCGTGCTGCTGCGCGACCTGATCGCCCCGCCCACGGGCCCGGTCCTGCTGTCGCTGACGAGGGAATGAGGGGAACCACGCCATGTTGTCCGCACAGTCGCGGGAGATCGTCACGGCCACCCTGCCGGTGGTCCGGGAGCACGTGGTCGCGATCGCGACCCGCTTCTACAGCCGGATGCTCGGGGAGAACCCCGAGCTGCTGAACGTGTTCAACCGGGGGAACCAGGCCAGCGGCGAGCAGCGGAAAGCGCTTGCCGGATCGGTGGTGGCGTACGCCGCGCACCTGGTCGGCCAGGGCCAGGAGATCCCGCTCGACGCGGTGATCAGCCGCATCGCGCACAAGCACGTGTCGCTGGGCATCACGCCCGAGCAGTACACGATCGTCGGCCGCTACCTGATGGGCGCGGTGAAGGAGGTGCTGGGCGAGGCGGTCACGCCGGAGGTCGCGGCGGCCTGGGACGAGGTGTACTGGCTGTTCGCGGTCAAGCTGATCGCGATCGAGACCCGCATGTACCACGACCTGCGCGCGGACCCGGCGCGGATCTACGCGCCGTGGGTGGTCACCGGGCGGGTCGAGGAGGCCGAGGACGCGGTGTCGCTGCTGCTGGCCCCGAAGTCCGGGCCGGTGCCGCACCACCTGGCGGGCCAGTACGTCACGGTCGCGCTGGAGATGGCCGACGGCGTGCGGCAAGGCAGGCAGTACACCGTGTCGCGGGCGGCGGGGCACGAGGCGCTGCGGATCACCGTCCGCCGGGTGCGCGGCGCGGGCGGCGCCCCGGACGGCGAGGTGTCCACGCTGCTGACCACCACGACGAAGGTCGGCGACGAGGTCTGGGTGACCCCGCCGGTCGGCGACATCGCACTCGCCGAGGGCTCGGGGCCGGTCGTGCTGGCCAGCGCGGGCATCGGCGTCACGCCCATGGTGGCGATGCTGGACCACCTGGCCGGGCACTCCCCGGACCGCCCGGTCGCGTTCGTGCACGCCGACCGCTCCCCCGCCAGGCACGCGCTGGCCCAGGAGGCGCAGCGGCTCGGCGGCAGGCTGGAGTCGTTCACCAGCACGCTGTTCTACGAGCAGGACGCCCCGGAGGGCGCGCGCGCCGGGCTGGTCGACCCGGAGGCGGTGCCCGCCCACCCGGACGCGGACTTCTACCTGTGCGG
>NZ_JBQGCX010000957.1:0-11183 GCF_052038725.1 Actinosynnema sp. | reverse complement strand
TCGCCCCGGTCCTCCACCAGCCACGCCAGGCAGAACTCGGCCGCCCCCAGCAGCAGCGGCCAGGCGCGCTCGCGCAACCGCACCGCGTCCCCGCCGAACTCGTAGCGCTCCCACAGGTGCAGGCACAGCCACGCGCCCGCCATCGGCCAGTTCGCCCACGCCGGGTCGCCCTGCACGGGCGTTGCCAGGAACCAGCGGTCGGGGTTGTGGTGCGCGCCCCAGCCGGGCAGCCCGTACAGCGCCCGCGCCACCCGCGCGCCCGACTCCGCGAGCCCGTGGAGGAACTCCAGCAGCGGCTCGTGGCACTCGGCCAGCGCGGTCGGCTCGGCGGGCCAGTAGTTCATCTCGGTGTTGATGTTGAGCGTGTAGTTGGAGCGCCACGGCGGCTCGGCGTGCGGGTTCCACACGCCCTGCAGGTTCGCGGGCAGCGTGCCCGGCCGGGAGCTGGCGACCAGCAGGTGCCTGCCGTGCTGGAACAGCAGGGCGGCCAGCGCCGGGTGCTCGCGGGGCCACGTCGACGGCGGGCCGTCCGGCGCGGCGCCCAGGTCCAGCTCGACCCGGCCGACCAGCTCGGCGTGCGCGCTGGCGGCGCGGTGCCGGAACAGGTGCCACGGCGGGACCCCGTCGACGCCGACGTACACCACGACCGCGTCGTCCTCGTCCAGCCGGGTGAAGTCCACATCGGACTCGACGGTGACCTCGTCGGCCCCGGTGACGCGCACGCCGAACCCGCCGCCGCACACCGCCTCCACCGTCACGGGACCGTGGAAAGTGGTGGCGATCCCCTTGAGCAGGTCCAGCTCCCGCCGGTAGCCGCCCTCGGCGCGGTAGCCGAGCACCAGCGCGCCGAGCGGCTGGTAGCTGGCGGTGTCGGGGCCCTGGACCGAGCGCAGCAGCTCGTCCGCGCGCTCCGGGTCGCCCGCGAGCGCGGCGGCCCTGGCGGCCCGGACGACCTCGGGGTAACCCGCGGCCGGTGGGGACGGGTCGGGCGGGGACGGGTCGGTCCACAGCCGGTCGTCGTTGAGGTCGAACCTGCCGTCGCCCCAGCACATCGCGCCGAACCGGCCGTCGCCGATCGGGTGCGCCTCCTCCCAGCGCGCGGCGGGTTCGGCGGCCCACAGGCTAGGGCTGTCGGAGAACGGCGACACCGAACCTCCCGAGTTCGACCTCGTCGGCGGGCGCGGCCTCGGCGCCCTGACCGCTCCCGGCGCCCGCGCCCGCCCCGGCGAGCAGGTCGACCCCGCCGCCGGGCACGATCACGGTCACCGGGTGTTCGTTGTGGTTGACCAGGAACAGGAACCCGCCCCGCCGCACCGCCTCCACGCCCGAGGGCAGCTCGGGCAGCGCGCGCGGCACGCCCGCGCTCTCGACCAGGTGGGCGAGCAGCCGCGCGGTGGCGGCGGGTTCGGGCCGGGTGGCGGTGTACCAGGCGCGGCCGTTGCGCAGCACCACCGGCGCGTCCCCGGCGCGCGCGACGACCTCGGCCCCGCGCGGGGCCACGTCGTCGAGCCAGAAGTCGGCGGTGAACTCCCCCAGCAGCTCGGACTCGCAGCGCAGCTCGCGCTCGACCGGCGCCATCTCGTGCACGGTCAGCCCGAGCAGCTCCCGCAGCGGACCGGGCGCGCCACCGGGGTGGACGCGGTCGTTCCCGTCCACCACGCCGGAGAAGAACCCGACCAGCAAGGTGCCGCCACCGTCCACGAAGGACTCGAACCGGGTGGCGTCGCGCAGCAGGTACAGGTTCGGCACGACCACCAGCGCGTAGGCCGACAGGTCCGCGTCCGGTCGGACGAAGTCCACCGCCACGCCCAGGTCGAACAGCGGCTCGTAGAAGTCCCGCACCCGCGCCAGCAGGTCGAAGTCGCCTGCGGGGTGCGCGTCGAGCCGGCACGCCCACCAGCTCTCCCAGTCCAGCGCGAACGCCACCGACGCGCGCACGTCCGCGCCGACGACCTCGTCCAGCCTCGCCAGGTCCGCGCCCAGCTCGCACACCTCGCGGAACACCCGCGTGTCCGGCCCGGCGTGCGGCAGCATCCCGGAGTGGAACTTCTCCGCGCCACCGGCCGAGGCCCGCCACTGGAAGAAGCACACCTCGTCCGCGCCGCGCGCCACCGCCTGCGCGGACTGGGCGCGCAGCTGACCGGCGGGCTTGGCCGGGTTGCGGTGCCGCCAGCTCACCGCGCTCGCCGCCTGCTCCATCAGCGCCCACGGCCCGCCCGCGAGCGAGCGCACCAGGTCGTAGGCGATGGCCGTGCCCACGTGCGACTTCGGGTCCGAGGGGTCTGGGTACCAGTCGTGCGAGACGACGTCCTCGTGCGCGGCCAGCGACCAGTAGTCCATCGGCTGGTCCAGGCCCATGAAGTTCGTGGTGATCGGCACGTCCGGGTTCGCCGCCCGCAGCACCGCCTTCTCCGCCAGGAAGCACTCCAGCAGCGCGTCCGAGGAGAACCGGGCGAAGTCCAGCCGCTGCGCCGGGTTGATCAGGTACGGGGCGCGGCGCGGCGGCACGACCTCGTCCCAGTCGCCGTAGCGCTGGCTCCAGAACGCGGTGCTCCACGCGGCGTTCAGCGCGTCCAGCGTGCCGTGCCGCGCCCGCAGCCAGCGCCGGAAGTGCTCGGCGCTGACGTCGCAGTGGCACACCTCGCAGTACTCGTTGTTCACGTGCCACATCACCACCGCCGGGTGGTGCGCGTACCGCGCCGCCAGGTCCGTCACCAGCTCCAGCGACCGCTTGCGGTAGACCGGGGACGACGGGCAGAACTGGTTGCGCGAGCCGTAGGACAGCCTGCGCCCGTCGAAGTCCACCGGCAGCGTCTCCGGGTGGCGGTGGCCCAGCCACGGCGGCGGCGACGCCGTCGGGGTGGCCAGGCACACCGCGATCCCGTTGGCGTGCAGCAGGGACAGCACCCGGTCGAGCCAGCCGAACTCGCGCGCGCCCGGCTCGGGCTCGATGGTCGCCCAGGAGAACACGCCGACCGTGGCCACGTTCACCCCGGCCCGCTTCATCAGCTCGACGTCCTCGGCCCACACCCGCTCGGGCCACTGCTCGGGGTTGTAGTCCCCGCCGTAGAGCAGCCTGCCGCGCGCCGCAGCGCCCAGGCCCACCGGTCCCAGTTCCACAGGCCCCAGTCCCGTCACACCGTCCCCGCTTCCACCGTCACCCCTTGACCGCCCCCACGATCACGCCCTTCGTGAAGTGCTTCTGCACGAACGGGTAGACCACCGCGACCGGGACGAGCGCCAGCACGACGACGGCCATCTTGATGGCGAGCGTGGCCACCAGTCCACCCCCGGCGCCGACCGTCTCCGCGCCCTGGGTGACGCCGGGGATCGGCTGCCCCTGGAGCACGAAGGTGCGCAGCACCAGCTGCAGCGGCCACTTCTCGGTGCTGTTCAGGTACAGGAACGCGTTGAAGAACGCGTTCCAGTAGCCGACCGCGTAGAACAGCGAGACCACGGCGGTGACGCCCTTCGACAGCGGCAGCACGATCCTGGTGAGCACGCCGAACTCGCTGGCCCCGTCGATGCGGGCGCTGTCGATCAGCTCGCCGGGCAGGTTCATGAAGAACGAGCGCAGCACCACCAGGTTGAACGCCGACACCGCGCCGGGCAGGATCAGCGCCGAGTAGCTGTCCAGCATCCCCAGCGACTGCACCAGCAGGTAGGTGGGGATCAGGCCGGGCCCGAACAGGAACGTCAGCAGCACCAGGAACAGCAGCGGCCGGTGCGCGAACGTGCCGGGCCGGGACAGGCCGTAGGCGGCGAGCAGCGAGATGCCGGTGCTGAACGCCGTGCCCACCGCGGTGATGCCCACGCTGACCAGCACGGCGCGGGTGACCACGCCGCCGGTGAGCAGCTCCTGGTACGCGGCGAACGTGATGCCGTCCGGCACCACGACGAGCCCGCCCGCGGCGGTGATGGCCTGCTGCGTCGACAGGCTGGTCAGCACCACCACCCACAGCGGGAACAGCACCACCAGCAGGATCACCGCGACCAGCACGCCCTTGACGGCGCGGCCGAGCGCGGAGGGCGGCTCCTCCCACACCGGTCTGGTCGGCTTCGCGGCGGCGCGCGCCGCGCGGACCGTCGGGCGCCCGGTGGTGCGGGGGGTCGTGCCGGGGGTCGTGGTCGTCATCGGGAGTACACCCCCTGCTCGCCCGCCAGGTGCGCGACCTTGTTGGCCGCCAGCACGAGCGCCAGCCCCACCACGCCCTTCACCAGCCCGGCAGCCGCCGCGTAGGAGAAGTCGGAGTTGACCACGCCGGTGAAGTAGACGTACGTGTCGAGCACTTCGGAGGCTTCCCGCCCGACCGCTTCCCGTTGCAGCAGGAACTGCTCGAAGCCCACGGTCAGCGCCTCGCCGAGGCGCAGGATCAGCAGCAGCACCACCACCGGCACGAGCGCGGGCAGCGTGACGTGCCAGAGCCTGCGCCACCGCCCGGCCCCGTCGACGGCGGCGGCCTCGTACAGCGAGGCGTCCACGGTCGCCAGCGCGGCCAGGAACACGATCGCGCCCCACCCGGCGTCCTTCCACACCGCCTGCGCGGTGACCAGCCCCAGGAACAGGTCGGGGTCGGTCATCACGTCGAACGTGGTGGCGCCGTTGGCGCGCAGGAACGAGTTGAGCAGACCGGCGCCGCCCAGCATCTGCTGGAACAGGGTGATCACGAGCACCCAGGAGAAGAAGTGCGGCAGGTACACCACGCTCTGCACCAGCAGGCGCAGCCGGGGCGACAGCAGGCTGTGCACCAGCAGCGCGAGCCCGATCGGGATCGGGAAGTAGAACACCAGCTGGAACGCGGTGATCAGCAGCGTGTTGCCGGTGGCGGCCCAGAAGTTCGGGTCGGTCGCGATCCGCTCGAAGTTCGACAGGCCGGTCCACGTGCTGGCCAGGATGCCGGTGTACGGCGAGTAGTCCTGGAACGCCACGACGTTGCCGAGCAGCGGCACGTAGTGGAACACCACGAGCACCAGCGCGGCGGGCCCGACCATGAGCAGCATCGGCCAGTCGCGGCGCAGCTTGCGCGACCACGCGGGGGCGCGGCGGGCGGCGGTGTGCCCGCCGCGCCGCGCCTCCGGTGGGGTCATCAGGTCAGCGCCCGGCATCGGTGAGGACCTTGTCGTAGAACTCGCGCAGCTTGTCGCCGCCCGCCTTGCGCCACTCCTCGGCGAGGCCGTCCGCGTCCTTGGCGCTGGCGCGCCCGCGCAGGATGTCGTTGGTGCGGTCCTCGAACTGCTTGCCCAGCTTGGTCAGCTCGGCGGGCTCCTCGATGCGCAGGCCGAACGTGATCGGCTTGACCTGCTTGGAGTAGGCGTCCGCGTGCCAGGCGTGGGCCTCGCGCACGAAGTCCGGGAACTGGGTGTGCGCGTACGCCTCGGCGGGGCCGGAGATGAACCCGTAGGTGAGGGTGATCTCCTTGGCGCCCAGGGCGTTCAACTGCGGCGAGCCCTCGGCGTTGCGGGTGCTGTGCTTGCCCTCGATGCCGTAGCGCAGCAGGAAGTGCTCGCTGGTGCCGAACGGCGCGGCGGCGAAGTTGCACAGCCGCAGCAGCTCCCTGACCCGGTCGTCGGAGAGGTCCTTGCGGAACAGGGTGAGCATGGAGACCGGGTTGCTGATCGGGTAGGTGGCCTTCCCGCCGTCCGAGGCGAACGGCAGGATCGCCGACATCCGGAAGTCCGGGTTCACCGGCCGCTGCTGCTCCAGGGTCTCGTGCCAGGCGCCGACGCCGTCCTGGTGCAGCAGCACCTGCCCGGAGGCGAACAGCTCCTTGAGTCGGCTGAAGTTGCCCGCCACCACGTCGGGGTGCACGTACCCGGCGTCGAACAGCTCGCGCATGTCCCGGATGGCGGCGGCGTACTCGGGGGTCTCGATGTGGTTGACGACCTTGCCGGAGGAGTCGCGCTGCCAGTCGCCCTTGTCCCCGCGGGCGCGCACGAGCGTGCGGAAGATGTCGCCGACCGCCCACCGGTTGCCCGCCGGGTCGTTCACCTTCGCGCACAGGTCCTTCAGCTCGGCGAAGGACTTGACCTGCGGGTCGACGCCCAGGCTCTGGAACAGCTCGGGCCGGTAGAAGGTGGCCTCGGCGAACAGGTCGCCGGGGAACGGCACCGCGAACAGCTTCCCGTTGTAGACGCAGTTCTCCCACACGGCGGTGGGGATGCCCGCGAGCATCGGGTAGTCCTTGGCCGTGTCCCCGGCGATGAGCCCGCCGATGTCGCGGAACACCTCGCCGACGCCCGCGCTGAACCGGGGCGGCACGGTGAAGGTGGGCATGACGGTCAGCTCGGGCACCTGCCTGCCCGCCATCATGGCGGCGAGCTTCTGCGCGTAGTCCGCGCCGGCGACCAGCTCGAACTTGACCGTGCCGCCGAGCCGCTCGTTCACGGCGTCGTAGTAGGAGTTCTGCCCGAGGCCCGGCGGCACCGGCCAGAACGTCGGGGTCATGACGGTGACCTCGCCGCCGGAGAGCGGCTTCTCCTTGACCGCGTCCACCAGCGTGGAGGGGAACTTCAGGTAGCCGGCCTTGGACCCGTTGACGCCGGGCAGGTCGGGCTTGGCGTACTCGACGGGCGAGTAGGCCGGGAGCAGCTTGGCCAGCTCCTCGGAGTTGAGCGCGCCACCGCCGCCGCCCTGCTGCGGCGCGGGCCCGCCGCAGCCGACCAGCAGCGCGCCACCGGCAGCCGCACTCATGCCGAAGAAACTCCTGCGGGACACATTCATCGAACAACGCCCCTTCGCGTCGGTGATAGGGGTGCCGCCAGGGTGTGGTGCGCGGGCTCGACGGCGCGGACGGCGGCGCGCGCGTCGCGGAGTGGTGCTGGTGTCACCCCGCGAGGAGGTGGCGCTTCCCGGTGTGGCGCTCCTGGGTGTGGCGCTCCCCGGTGCGTCGCACTGCGGTGAAGCGCTTCGACATGGGGCGCGCGGCCGGGTGCGGGCATGGGGTGGTCCTCACCGGCGCCCGGCGCGGGCGGCGGTGCTGGCGCGTTCGACCAGGCGGGGCCGCAGCAGGGTCAGCGGGGCCACCCTGCCGCGGTTCAGCTTCGCCATCAGCAGCTCCACGGCCCGGTGGCCGAGCTGCTCGGCGGGCAGCTGCACCGAGGTCAGCTCCGGGGACAGGCGGTCCGCCAGGTCGTCCGGGCAGATCGCGACCACCGCGATGTCGTCCGGCACGTCGCGGCCCAGGGCGCGCAACGCCTCCAGGACCGACGGCAGCGCGGCCTCGTTGTGCACGACCAGCCCGGTGACCGTGGGGTGCCGGTCCAGCAGGCCCGTCACCGCCGCCCGCACCGAGCCGTGGTCGGTCTCGGTCGGCAGGGTCGTGGAGGAGATGCCGCGCCGCATCGCCGCCGCGCTGAACCCGGCCATGCAGCGGTGCGCGAACCCGGTGTCGCGCTCGTAGACCGCGCGCGGCGCCCCCACCAGGGCGACCGACCGGTGCCCCAGGTCGGCCAGGTGGTCGACGCAGCGGGCGCCCGCCTCGGCGAAGTCCAGGTCCACGCAGGTCAGCCCGGCGGCGTCGGCCGGGAAGCCGATCAGCACCGAGGGCCGCTCCAGCTCCCGCAGCACCGGCACCCGCTCGTCGTGCATCTCCACGTCCATCACCAGCAGCCCGTCCACCTGCGCGCTGCCCGCGACCCGGCGCAGCCCGGCCGCGCCCTGGTCCGCCGTCACCAGCAGCACGTCGTGCTCGTGGCCTCGGGCGGCGTGCGCCACCGCGACGACGAACTGCATCAGCACCGGCAGGTTCATGCCCTCGCGCATCGGCAGGACCAGCGCCAGCACGTTGGCCCGGTTGCTGGCGAGCGAGCGGGCGCCCGCGTGCGGGTGGTAGCCGAGGGCGCGGACGCTGGCCTCGACCCTGGCCCTGGTCGCGGGCGAGATGGAGCGCCTGCCGGTGAGGACGTAGGAGACCGTGCTGGGCGCGACCCCGGCGTGCCGGGCCACGTCGGCGATCGTCACCATCAGAGGACCCGCTCCACCCGGACGCCCGCGCGCAGCGCGGTGACGACGACGGTGGAGCCGCCCTCCCTGGTCAGCTCGGTGCCGTCCGGGGTCTCGTAGGGCCACGGGGTGACCTCGTGGAACGCGATCCAGTCGCCCGCGGCGGGGAAGACCACGGCGTCGTCGACCAGGCGCACGCCGCTGTGGTGGTCGAAGTCGACCGCGCGCAGCGGACCGGTGCGCGGCGCGGGCTCCTCCCCCGGCAGCTCGACCTCGAGGCGGGCGCGGACGTCCCGGCTGGACGGGCCGACCAGCAGCACGCACGGCCCGGCCTCGACCGAGCGGCGGCCCCGGACCACGTCCCAGTGCCACAGCGCGTCGGCGGGCAGGGCGACCTCGGCGGACTCGCCGGGCGCGAGGGCGACGCGGCGGAACGACTGGAGCCTGCGCAGCGGCTGGCGGATCGCCGAGTCGGGGCGGGCCGCGTACAGCTGGACCACCTCGGCGCCCGCCGCGCGGCCGGTGTTGGTGACGGTGACGGTGACCCGCTCGCCGTCCCAGGCCGGTTCGCCGTAGTCGAAGGTGGTGTACGACAGGCCGTGGCCGAAGCAGAACAGCGGTTCGGCGGTGGAGTACAGGTAGGTGCCGCCGGAGCGGATGATGTCGTAGTCCAGCAGGTCGGGCAGGTCGGCGGCGGAGCGCGGCCAGGCCTGCGGGAGCCTGCCGGACGGGTTGAGCTCGCCGAACAGGGCCTCGGCGACGGCGGTGCCCTGGCGCTGGCCGCCGTGCGCGGTCCAGAGGACGGCGGGCAGGTGGTCCTCCTCGCCGTCCAGCGCGTACGGGTAGCTGCTGACCAGCACGAGGACGGTGCGCGGGTTGGCGGCGCGGACGGCCCGCACGAGCGGGAGCTGCGGCAGGTCCAGGCCGGTGCGGTCCTGGGTCTCGCGGCCGTTGACGTGCGGGTCGTTGCCGACCACGACCACGGCCACGTCGGCCTCCCGCGCGAGCGCGACGGCCTGCGCCGTGCCGTCGTGGACCACCTCGGCGGTGAACGGGCCGTAGGTCCGGTCGCTGACCGCGTGCCGCAGGAGCAGCCCCTCGGGGGTGTCCTCGGGCCTGAACAGCTCGCGGACGTCCCAGCCGCCGGGGGCGAGCGCCTCGGCGACCAGGTCGCCGTCCTCGGTGACGCCGAGGAACCGGCGGTTGGCGGCGGCGCGGAGGGTCCAGGCGCCGTCGCCCCAGTCGAAGCGGTCGAAGCCCTCGCCGGGTTCGGCGGTGGTCTCGACGCGGCCGTCGACGACGGCGAGGTGGCGGCCGTCGGCGCCGCGCAGGGTGATCCGGTCGACGCCCTCGGCGAAGGTGGTCCGGGCGAACTCGGACAGTCCGCTGAGGACGGTCACGGCGCTGTCCGGCAGGGTTCCGCTGTACCAGTCCTCGAACAGGGTGTCGGCGTGCGTGCCGAGCACCGCGAGCCGGACGCCGCGCGGCAGCGGGAGCGCCTGCTCCTCGTTGCGCAGCAGCACGATCGCGGCGCGGGCGGCGTCGAGCGCCAGGTCGTCGTGCGAGCCGATGACGTCCTGCGTGATGGCGGCGTGCGGGTTGCGCTCGGGCGGGTCGAACTCGCCGAGCCGGAACCGCAGCGCCAGCAACCGGCCCACCGCGCGCTCCACCACCTCGAAGGGCAGCAGGCGCCGCTCCAGCGCCTCGGTGACGGCGGTGATCGTCAGCTCCGGGTCGGGCCCCTGGTCGGTGCAGTTGTCCACGCCCGCGAGCAGCATCGCGGCGTGCCCCTCGGCCTGGGTGGCGCGGAAGCCCTGCGACCCGGCGATGTTCGACGGCGCGAACGCGTCGCTGACGACGGCGACGCCGTCCGGGTGCCAGGTGCGCAGCTCGCTCTCCAGCAGCGGGCTCAGGTGCGCGGGGCGGCCGTTGACGAGGTTGTAGGACGGCATGACGGCGACCGCCGCGCCCGCCTCGACCGGCCCCCGGAAGCAGGGCAGCTCGTACTCGTGCAGCACGCGCGGGCGCAGGTCGGACGAGGTGGTGTCGCGGTCGGTCTCGTTGTTGTAGACCAGGAAGTGCTTCAGGGTGGGCGCGGTCTTTATGTAGAACGGGTGGTCGCCGCGCAGGCCGGACGCGAACGCGGTGCCCATCGCGGAGGTGAGCACCGGGTCCTCGGAGTAGCCCTCCTCGTTGCGGCCCCAGCGCGGGTCGCGCAGCGGGTTCACCACCGGGGCCCACACGTTGAGGCCGTTGAGCGGGTCGCGGTCGTGGAACCCGCGCGCCTCGGTGCCCGCCGCGTCGCCGACCCGGCGCACCAGCTCGACGTCCCAGCCTGCGGCGAGCCCGACCGGCTGCGGGAAGACGGTCGCCTCGCCGAGCCACGCGACGCCGTGCACGACCTCCAGGCCGGTGCGGAACTCGGCGAGCCCGAGGCGCGGGACCGCGGGCTGCCGCTGGTGCAGCAGGGCGATCTTCTCCCGCTCGGTGAGCCGGGAGAGCAGGTCGGCGACCCGGTCGCGCAGCGGCAGGGCGGGGTCGCGGAACGGGAACTGGCCCACGGCACGCCTCTCGTCGAACACGTCGAACCGCCTGCGCCCGAAGTCGAATCGATTCGATTTAACGGCCAGGCATTTCCGGCAGATCATCAGCGGGTGAAGTGGTCAGAAATGTGCCACGGCCTCCACCGGTGGTCAACACCCGAATTCCCGGTCGACGCATTCGATTCGAACGCGTTCGACGAATGCCGCGGAAAGCCGGGCACCCCCCGCGCCCATGGGCGCGGGGGGTGTCCTGGACCTGCGGTTGTGCGGTTAGCCGAACAGCTCCGAGTGCAGCGAGAACGCGGTCGCGATCTCGGCCTGCGCCCAGAACCTGTGGTACTCGAAGGTCGGCGCGGAACCACCGTTCAGGTAGGCCTGAACCTTGGGCCAGTCGGGGTCGTCCCGGTACATCGAGCGGATGGACAGGAACGTGGAGCTCTGGTTGATGGTGTCGCCGTTGGGCATCTTCCCGGTCCAGCCCGGCGGCACGTAGACGCCGGACCCGGAGGCCGAGTCGTAGGTGTCGTCGAACCGGTTGTAGTCCGCGCGGGACTCGGGGGTCGCGATGCCCTTGTCGTCCTGGTGGGACAGCAGCGCGGTCAGCAGGCCCTCGCCCGTGGTGCGGGCGGCGGCGTTGCCGGACTTGGCCGCGTAGTTCAGCAGCGTCTTGGCGAGCGACGCGGCGATGCCGACGTCCT
>NZ_JBQGCX010000956.1:0-2706 GCF_052038725.1 Actinosynnema sp. | reverse complement strand
TGCGCGCCCGGCTCGGGTGAGGGCTCAGCCCGCCGGGTAGGTCCGGGGCGTGAACACCCTGCCGCCGGGGGAGACCCGCGTCTGCGAGGACCCGACCAGCAGCAGGCACCGCATGTCCACGGTCGCCGGGTCCAGGTCGGCCAGGCGCAGCACGCGCACGCTCTCCTGCGGCCCGCCCACGTCCCGCCCGATCACCACGGGCGTGTCCGGCGACCGGTGCTCCAGCAGCAGGTCCCGCATCGCCGCCACCTGCCAGGTGCGGCTGCGCGAGGCCGGGTTGTACAGCGCCAGCACCAGGTCCGCCCTCGCCGCCGCCGCCAACCGCTCGGCGATGACCTCCCACGGCTTGAGCCGGTCCGACAGCGACACCACGCAGTAGTCGTGCCCCAGCGGCGCGCCCACCCGGCTCGCGACCGCGTGCGCGGCCGTCATGCCCGGCAGCACCCGCACCGGCACGTCCGGGTAGCCCTCCGCGACCTCCAGCACGGCCGCGGCCATCGCGAACACCCCCGGATCACCCGAGGAGACCACCGCGACCCGCCTGCCGCGCCCGGCCAGCTCCAGCGCGAACGCCGCCCGCTCCGCCTCGACCTTGTTGTCCGAGGCGTGCTTGCGCCTGCGCGGGCTGTCCGGCACCCGGTTCAGGTACGTCACGGACCCGACCAGGTCGTCGGCGGCCTCCAGGGCCTCGCGGGCCTGCGGCGTCAACCACTCCGGCCCGGCCGGGCCGAGCCCGACCACCACGACCTCGCCGGGACCTGTGTCCGCAGGCGCTTCCGCGCCGTCGGCACTGTCCACAACGGACGCTGCGGGCGCGGCGGACACCGGGGCGCCCGCCCTGCTGGGCAGCACCGCCACCGAGAAGTACGGCACCTCGTCCGGGTCCACCTCGGACAGCTTCGCCGTCCGCTCCCCGCGCGTGGTGGCCCGCTCCACGTACCAGGCCTCGTCCAGCCGCCCGGCCCGCTCCAGCGCCTCCCGCACGTTCGGGAACGTCCGCCCCAGCTTCATGACCGCCACCGGGTCGCTCCCGGCCAGGCGCCCGGCCAGCTCGTCCACCGGCAGCGTGCCCGGCAGCACGGTCAGCACCTCGTCCCGCTCCACCAGCGGCGCGCCCAGCACGGCGGAGGCCGCGCTGACCGACGTCACCCCCGGCACCACCTCGGCCGGGTAGCGGTGCGCCAACCGCTTGTGCAGGTGCATGTACGACCCGTAGAACAGCGGGTCGCCCGCCGCCAGCACCACCACGGTCCGCCCCGCGTCCAGGTGCGCCGCCAGCCGCTCCGCGCACTCGGCGTAGAACGCGTCGATCTCGCCCTGGTAGTCGTCCGAGTCCTCGGTGGTGACCGGGTAGACCAGCTGCTCGTGCAGCTGCCCCTCCCGCAGGTACGGCTCGGCCGTCCGGCGGGCCACGCTGCGGCCGTGCCGCGCGCTGTGGAACACCACCACGTCCGCCTCGCCGATCAGCCGCGCGGCCTTCACCGTCACCAGCTCCGGGTCACCCGGTCCGACCCCGACGCCGTAGAGCCTGCCGGTCATTCGTCCTCGCTCGCGATCGCGTTCACGGCGGCGGCGGTCATCGCGCTGCCACCGCGCCGACCCCGCACCACCAGGTGCTCAAGCCCCAGCCCGTTCGCGGCCAGCGCGTCCTTCGACTCCGCCGCCCCGATGAAGCCCACCGGGATGCCCAGCACCGCGGCCGGCCTGGGCGCGCCCGCCGCGATCAGGTCGAGCAGGTGGAACAGCGCGGTGGGCGCGTTGCCGATCGCCACGACCGCCCCGCCCATCCGCTCGCCCCACAGCTGGAGCGCCGCGGCGCTCCGGGTGTTGCCGATCTCGGCGGCGAGCGCGGGCACCGCCGGGTCGCCGAGCAGGCACAGCACGTCGTTGTCGGCGGGCAGCCGCTTCCTGGTGATCCCGGACGCGACCATCTGCGCGTCGCACAGCACCGGCGCGCCCGCGAGCAGCGCCTCCCGCGCGGCCGTCACCACGCCCGGCGAGAAGGCGACGTCCTCGACCAGGTCGACCATGCCGCAGGCGTGGATCATCCGGACCACCACGCGCGCCACGTCGGGCGGCAGCCCGTCCAGGCGCGCCTCGGCGCGGATGGTCGCGAAGGACCTGCGGTAGATCTCCGCGCCGTCCTTGACGTACTCGCTCAACCGATCTCCTCGTAACCGCCGCCTGTGGCGACGAACTCCCTGACCCCGCCCGCCGGCCGACCGCACCGCCGGGCGCAACCGGACCAGTGTGCGGGACCGCGGTCGGTGCGCGTGCGCGCCCAGGCCACGGCGTCGGTCCGCACGTCCGCGAGGGACTTCGCGCAGCCGGGACTCCCGGCGCACGAGCCGACGCCCCACAGCGGCGAGTCCGGGTCGGTGATCAGGCCGGTCGCGTCGGCCGAGGAGGGCAGCACGAGCGCGCGCCACGGCGTCACGCGCACCGCCGTGCCAGGCAGGAGGCGGGCGTCGAGCCTGCCGAGCGGCACCCCGGCGACCACCAGGTCGCGGCCGGGAACGGGACCGGGCACGACCGGCGCCACGGCCGGGGCGTAGCGCTCCGCGCTCGCGGCGGCACCCGGCGCGGTCGCCAGGACGGCCGCCGTGACCTTCGCCACCCCGAAGTCCACTTCGGACAGACGCCAGGCCGCGCCGCGCGCCTCCTGGAACGCCAGCGCCGCCGCGACCACCGCCGCCACCGGGTCCG